>JAIPIG010000054.1 GCA_021734805.1 Simkaniaceae bacterium | reverse complement strand
TGAGAATGCGGAACTCTTTAAAAAGATGGGCTCAAATTTCTTGCATTGATGCACCGGGATTTTTACTTTCAACTCACCCTCGCTACATACTTTTACGCCAGAAGCATCTAGCACGACCGCCTCGCAAACTCCACGAGTTGACTAGAGAGAGAATCGAACACGGTTGAATGTTCTATCTTTTTAAGATTGAAAAATGACTCAATCTTCATAGACAAAATTCATCAAAACTCTGCGCCAAAAAATTGAGTGCGTAACTGAAAATTACGCAAATTTTACGCACTAGACGAGACAAAACTGTAGTAAAACTACCTGAGTGTCCCTGGCCCTACCAATAGCCAACAGACTTTTGTGGGATTTTGATATATCTACTTGGGAATAAGAGTCTTAGATTATCCTAGTATTCACAAAAAGATGTTATATTTGTGAAATTTATGATAATTCTTTTGCATGCATTCACAAAAAGATGCTATGTTTGTGAAAAATAGAGGTGCGTAATAATGGGCCAAAGTATTGAAATCGCGGTGAAAAATAGGATTACCGATCACGGCCGGGGGTGGTGTTTTACCTCAATGCACTTTTCAGATCTGGGTAGTGATGCCTCTATTCGCAAGGCTCTCTCACAGCTTCAAAAACAAAGCGTCATTCGGCGGCTTGCACAAGGTGTTTATGACTATCCCAAAACGCATGATTTATTGGGCTTAATCCCTCCAGATTTAAATGAGGTTGCAAAAGCAATTGCGGAAAAAAATGGAGTTCAAATCCAACCAGCTGGGGCTTACGCTGCAAATTTGGTTGGCCTTTCTGTACAGGTTCCCGGTCGAATTATCTTTTTAACTGAAGGTCCCTCAAGGAAAGTCAAAATTGGTAATCAAGAAATCATTTTTAAAAAGGCCACTAAAAAAGTCATGTCTTCTGCCGGAACTAGAGAAGGTCTTCTGATTCAGGCCTTAAAAAATTTAGGAAAAGATCACATTGACCAGGTAGCGCGCGCGCAAATTTCAAAATTTCTCAATGGTTCAAATGAAAAAGAAGTTAGACAAAATATGAAATTTGCTCCTGCGTGGATACGAGCCATTGTTTTTGAAATTATGGGGTTTGAGCCATGAATGAAATCCATCTCTACCTTTTATCTAAAGAAGAACGTGCGCTGTTCTTTAGAACAGCAGCAGAGATCATGCACATGCCGTTCGAAATTATTGAGAAAGACTATTGGGTTGTATGGGTTTTGGAAAGACTGTTTTCGTTAGCGAAAATGAAGTCCCATCTTACCTTCAAAGGAGGCACTTCACTTTCAAAAGCATATGGATTAATCGACCGGTTTTCCGAAGATATTGATCTTTCAATTGAAAGAAGATTTTTTGGTTTTAAAGCCCCCTGTGATCCTGAAAATGCGCCTTCCAAAAAGAAGCAACGAACAATTCTAGATAATCTTTCACAAGCTTGCTCTAACTATGTGCAAACTGAGATGTTAAATGATCTGAGAGATGCTATTGATGCAAAGTTAGGAACTTCCAGCGGTTGGAGAATTTTCTGCGACCTAGAAGATCCAGATGCTCAAACACTGCTATTTGAATATCCAAGCGAGACTTCAAAAGCTGGATATATTCGACCGCTTGTGAAAATCGAAATCGGTGCAAGATCAGAACATTGGCCTGTCAGTGAACATAAAATACAGAGCTATGCTAAAGAAGCACTGAAGGAGAAAATTCATGAGTCTGAAACGTGGGTTCGAGTGTTGAATGCTGAACGAACTTTCTGGGAGAAAGCGACAATCCTTCACCAATATGCGCATCTACCGGAAGATAAAAAACTTCCACCGCGAATTTCAAGGCATTTTTATGATTTTTTTCGTTTGCTAAATTCTGAAATCAAAGAAAAAGCAATTATTGAGACAGCTCTACTTGAACGAGTTGCAATCCATAAAAGTATCTACTTTGCATCAAGCTGGGCGAACTATGGAACAGCTCGAAAGAAAACTCTAAAGCTTTTTCCTCCTCCAAGAGTTCTTAAAGAACTTGAAAAGGATTATCATCTGATGGAGGCTATGTTTTTCAGAAAGATCCCAGATTGGGAATTAATTCTAAAAACGATCGAAAGTTTTGAAAAAGAGTTTAATGACGTTAATGGATGATAATTTACCCACAAGCTGTGGGGAAATTGAGGCCGAGTTGAACGCATTTCAGCTCAGAAGATAAAAAGAGTAAAACGGATTGAGAATGCTGCCTTTATGTTCCTGAAATAGCTCACCTGGGCTTTTTCTTGAGGCAATGGGCCAAGGGCGAAGGTTTGGGTAGAGTTTCATCCAAAATGGATAGTTCTTTTTTCCTGCTTCATCAAAATCTAAAGATAATGGGTCCTGCAAATGCCTGTAAGAAGGGGATGGGAACCTACGTATATTGAGGGGACGGCAATAGAACTAATGGAATTATTGATTGAAAAATTTCCTTGGGCAATAGCTCTCCAATGAATTAGGTACTGCTAGGGACTTTTGGGAACTAGTACAACGTTTCAATAAAACATTTACATATTTTGCGTGAACTCAAAATTTGTCCAACGATGTACAACCGGCTCCGCATTAATTTCAGCTACTCCTCGAAGAATCCTCTCTTTTAATTCCTCCAGAGACTCCACTCTAATATGCTTTAAAAAAGAGCAAGTCATCTTTGAAAAAAGTCCTTCCACAATATTTAACCAAGAACCGTGCTTAGGAGTGTGGATGTATTTGAAACGATTTGGCTTGGACTACAAGTATGCCATCGTTTCTTTTGAGATATGTGCTGAATGATTATCTAAAATGACGCGAATTGTTGCATCTTTTGGATAATATTCATCTAGCTCTTTTAGAAGACTGATAAATTCGCGGCTCCTGTGACGTTCATGAACCTGAGTAAATACATGTCCTGTATGAAGATCTAAAGCCCCTAATATTGATAGAGTACCAAGTCTTTTGTATTCGTAGTCGCGCGCAATTTGCCCATATTTTGCATTGGGTAAAAGATCCGGCGCTACATTTTTAATTGCCTGCACTCCCGGCTTTTCATCTACTGATACCGTAATTACCTTATTCAGCTTGCAATTTTCCTTATTTTCTAAAAGCTCATTTACTTCTTTGTAGACAATTAATACTTCATGCATCTTTTGTTTGAATTCAGGATCTTTTTTCTCTAGATAATAACGAATTTTGTGAGGTTTTAGTGAGTGACTTTTCAAGATACGATGGATCGTTGTTTTATTTGCTTTGACAAGACAAATGTGACCCTCTAAAGGCCCCATCTTTCTCACGTGTTTTGCTAGAGCGCTTTGCGTCCATATTTCGGCGGCAAAGCCAAAATCTTTGGGCTTTGTGCAAGCTAAATGCATAACCCAGCTTTTAGCTTCCTCGGTAATTATTGCCGGTTTTGGACAATGATAGTAATCCTTAAGCGCTACTTCTATCCCTCCTGCAATAGCCTTATTGATGCATTTATATATAGTTGGACGGGACGTCTTTACTGATTTAGCTATAGCTTCAATTTTTTCGTTTTCTGAGAATTTCAAAAGAATTTGAGCGCGTTGAACCACTCTTAGGGGATGCGTTCGAGATCGGCTTAATTCCTGTAACCGCTCTCTTTCTTCTGCGATTAGTGTAATCTTTTGTAGCTTCATAATTGCCTCCATTTTACACACAAAGATGAAACATGAAAGCTTTAAAAATGTAAATATTTTATTGAAACGTTATACTAGTGCGTAAATAGTGCGTAATTGAGCTTGACACAGCTGAATTTTTCGGTGTGAATTTTGTGTTGTATGTCCATGAAAACAAAAGACTTCAGTCGTGAAACTGAAGCCTTAATTTGGAATGGAGGTGGAGAGACGCATTCAGAACTTTTGACTGGATTGGGTTTGAAGTGTCATTTGGTCGATATAGTCACTTAACTGCTTAATAATCAGCTATTAAATACTTTTTTTGCTGATAATATGTTGGATTTTCGCCTGATTTTCAGCATATAAGGATAATATGTTGACTGGTTCAAGGTGTTTCGTTAATATGTTGGTTTTTGAGAGAGAATTCAACATATGAAAAAATTCGACCCTGAAACCCCATTTAATGAATTACCTAATCTTCCTCCGGTTATCGACCTAGAAACTCCTAAAATACTGAAAGCTTGTATAGCGGCAAATAGAGAGCTTGCCAAGCTAAAGATAGCAGAAAGGCTTATCCCTAACCAAACGGTTTTAATTAATAGCATACCATTATTAGAGTCACAGGCTAGTTCGGCGATAGAAAATATTGTAACTACAACAGATGAGTTGTTTGAGCATGCGCAGGATTCTTCTTATTCAATGTCCTTGGCAACGAAAGAAACCCTTCAATATAGGCAAGCACTTTATCACGGATATACATCACTGAAAGAACGACCCTTGAGTACCTCGGTGATTTGCAATATATGCTCAACAATAAGACTTATTGAAACAAATATTAGAAAACTTCCAGGAACTGCATTAGTCAATGATGTAACCGGTGAAAAAATTTATACACCTCCTGATGGGGAAGAGAGGCTGAGAGAATTATTGACAAACTGGCAGAATTACCTTCATCAAGAGGATGATGGTATTGACCCCCTAATAAAGCTTGCTGTACAGCATTATCAGTTTGAAGCAATACACCCCTTTTCGGATGGAAATGGTAGGACTGGACGCATAATTAACTTATTGTATTTGATACATCGAGGGCTTTTAGATACTCCTATTTTATATCTAAGCGGTTACATTATCAAAAATAAATCAGAATATTACAGGAAGCTTTTGCAAGTTACGACAGAGGGGGCATGGGTTGAATGGGTTCTATATTTTCTCGATGGAATATATGAAACATCAAAATGGACGATGTCAAAGATTTTTGCCATTCAAAAATTGATGGAAGAATCCTCTTCACTTATTAAGGCAAAGGCCCCTTCTATTTACAGCAAAGAACTCATTGAATTGCTTTTTACACAACCCTATGTTCGCATTCACAATTTAGTAGAGTCTGGTGAAGTCGGACGAGATACAGCTTCTAAACGTCTTAAAACGCTTTGTGATATAGGGTTTTTAGAGGAAGTCAAAAGGGGAAGGGAGAAGTTGTTTATAAATCATAAATTTCTTAATCTACTGAAACAAAAATAAACTTTCCTTCAAGAGTTCAATAGATAAATCAACTATTCTGAGAATGCGGAACTCTTTAAAAAGATGGGCTCAAAT
Source organism: Simkaniaceae bacterium (assembly GCA_021734805.1). Lineage (NCBI taxonomy): Bacteria > Pseudomonadati > Chlamydiota > Chlamydiia > Parachlamydiales > Simkaniaceae > Simkaniaceae bacterium. The sequence goes on along the minus strand of JAIPIG010000054.1, from coordinate 91 downwards.
TTCTTGCATTGATGCACCGGGATTTTTACTTTCAACTCACCCTCGCTACATACTTTTACGCCAGAAGCATCTAGCACGACCGCCTCGCAAA
>JAIPIG010000053.1 GCA_021734805.1 Simkaniaceae bacterium | reverse complement strand
GAATATTTTGTCTTCATCATATTCAGACTCCTTTGGTCTAGTTAGATGCGACAACTACGCTGACACAGGGGGGTTTCGGGTTTTCCCTTCCACCGTTCTTTTCTCGTCTTTCCGCTGCGAAGGTAAGCGGGAAATAAGCCCATCTACTTAAAAATCGTTCTGTAGGACATCCTTTTGTTATTTACTTAAGAAGATGACCTATAACGAAGTTTTTAAAAAGGTGGGCTTATTTCCCGGTTACGTATGAGGTTATGGTTCGTGAAATTCTTGCAGGTGAAAATATTTTCATCGATGAGAGTCCTGATCTTTTCATGCTAGAGAATGTTGCTTGGGTCAGATCCCCTGAGGAGCGTTTGCGAATACGAAAAGAAAAAGAAATTCCAATTATCGGATGAGCTAATCGAAAAAATTAAAACTCGGCTTGAAGATGGTAAAATCTTGCCAAAGTCAAAACTCCGAGAAGCGCTTGGTTATTTTTGCGGTCTAATGCCCTACCTAAAGAATTATACAAAATATGCATTTGCCAGATTGGATAACAATGTTGCCGAAAGAGCAATTCGCCCTTTAGCCATTGGGAGAAAGAACTGGATCTTTTTTGGTAGCAAAGATGGAGGTGAGGCAGGCGCGATATTGTTATCATTCATCCAAACCTGCCGAGGATTGGGGATCAATCCAAGAGAATATCTCGAAGATGTGTTCCGACGGCTCATGGGGCATAGTGCTAAAAAGCTTGAAGAACTTCTACCTGATCGGTGGCTTGCTGCCGGAAAGCCACCTCAAAATAATGAACGTGTGATTTTCACCCGTCAACCTGGGTAGATTTGACGCTTATCCAAACCGTGCAAACAATCCTCAAATATCGCTCAGGGGGACAGCAGGTTGTATAGGTAATCTATTTGCATAATGAGGGACAAGCCATAGTTGCCCAAAATCTTTCATCTGCTTCCTCTAGGGATGGGGGCTAGAAAAAAAAACTGCAATTGAACTTCATGGATTAAAGGAAGCAATGAGCTTAATTCACCAAAGTAAAAATGTATTGTGCAGTCCTTAACTTCATCCATCAGTGATGGAAATCTTTCAGTAACACTGTACATCTTATCATTAAAAAATTGTTTCTTTTAAAGATTCCGTATAGGAAAATGATCACCTCTTTCAATGGAGTCATGAATATGCGGTATTTTTCTTGTTTTTTCATCTTAACTATATTCTGTCTTCAAAATGGGATTTATGCTGCTAAACAAGTTGACAACACGAGCAGAAAAATTCTTTTAAAAGACCTCTTACAAGAACGGTATTTTTCAAACGAAATTGAAAATGACTCTCCCTTCAATTATATTCCACATCCCAGGATTATTTTGTGTTCTGAGCCTTCATCCGGAAATAGTTGGTGTCGATATGCTCTAGAATATTTAAGCAAACGCCCATCAACTAGATATTTTTTTGATTATCAATATGATAGAAAGTCCTACTTCAGCTTGCCTGAAAAGGAGAGACATTGGTTTAATGCAATCAATCCTTCGTGGGGGATTCAATTTCCTGATATTGGAATTGATTTTTCAAAAGCACCCATCCTGAAGCATCACGATGTTACAAATGTGTATCAAAAAGCGGGATTACAACCACTAATTTATCCTTCGAAAGATAAATTGATCTTAATAGTAAGAGACTATAAAGAGCTTTATTATCGGAATTCCTCAAGCAATCGTGCTCCTATTGAGTCTACTTTAGGCAATTATTTTAATTTATTAGAGTTTTATTATTATTACCCAGAAGACAAAAAAATCCTGGTCTATTATGAAGATCTTCTTAGTGAGCCTAATAAATTTTTTTCGTCTTTATTAGAATTTACTGGAGATAGTAAAGACTATCTAGAAGAATTTATTGAGCAAATTGAATTTCACTCAGGACGTTGCGCTTCATTATACAATATTCCTAAACACGCTAAATCTTTAGGTAAGAAGAATTTTCGCTATTCTAACCAAGTTCATAGGTCTGCTCTCCTTAAATTAGAGCAAGAAGTTAAAGAAAAACACCCAATTATTTTTGATAAATACCTTAAAAAGTATCAATTAGATTAGCAGGAGCGTTAAAATATGAGTGTATTATTTCGAAATATTCAACTTTTAATATTAAGCAATGTATTAATGGCATTTACCTGGTCTTCTGAACGTGTGGAGTTTACTTATTCGGATCCATACGCAACTCATCAGCATATCCTTAAACAACTAGTGCTTAATACAACGGGTCCAATTATTGAATTCGGCAGTGGCAACTCAAGTACAGATTTTTTGCATACTTTATGTAAAAAAACATCGCGTACATTAATCACCCTCGATGATGATAAGCAGTGGTTAGATAGATTCAAAAAGAAATATTTAGGGGATGGCTATGAGGAGGATAATTCTGGATGGCACAAATTTTTCTTTATTCCTGGTAAAAGAGATAACAAAGCTCCAGATCATTGGATCCAATTTTTTGAAAATTGTGAGTATGTCAATTCGCAAGAATATTCTATTTGTTTTGTAGATCAATCTCCATGGCTTGCTAGATATGAAACAATTAAAAGATTTAAAAATCTCTCAGAGTACGTGCTCCTGCATGATTGTAATTATTTCCCAGAAAAAAATGTCTTTGGGAAAATTATTAGTCCTTTAGATCGTAAGAAACACACAGAGGGAGTGTTCGATTTTGGTGATGAATTCCTCTTTTTCAAAGTTTATTATCCAGATCACCCTTGGCCTGGGGATACTGGTCCACCAACTTTAGTGGGAAGTATGTTAAAATCTGAATTTCCTGAATTTTGATAATAAGTAGTTCATTTTTTTGCGCATTTTTACGCAACTGAAAAAATAATAGACGCCATGAAAATGTCCAAGCTATTCTTGGAGATTATCGAGGAGTCTTTCATTCAGATAAATATGGCGCTTATGAGGCCTTTGCTAAACGAGAAGGGGTCATTTGGTCTCCCTGCTTTGCACATATTCGCCGAAAGTTCTTTGAAGCTGAGGCCGGCGATAAAGAATTTAAAGACTGGATATTGGAAAGGATGGGCAATTTATTTGCTCTAGAAGAAGTTGCTTGGAAACTAACCGGTGAAGAGAGGCTGATATTGAGACAAACCCAATCGCTGCCTATCATCAATGAGATGATCAGTCGAGTTAAGGAGGGGCTTCACCTCGGGAAGATCCTGCCTAAATCAAAATTTAAAGAAGCCCTCGGATATTTTTGCTCTCTCATTCCCCATCTGAAAAACTACACTCTCTATGCAAATGCGCGCCTCGACAACAATGTTGCAGAAAGGGCAATCAGACCCATCGCAATAGGAAGGAAAATTGGTTGTTCTTCGGGAGTAAAGAGAGTGGAGAATCGGCATCTGTCTTGCTATCGCTGGTTCAAACCTGCCGTGGACTGGATATCAATCCTCGAGAGTATCTCGAAGATGTCTCTAAGAGAATCATGGGCTATAATGCGAATAAGTTGCATGAACTCCTCCCTGATGAATGGCAAAAAACACGAAGTGCCTTCATACGATCATAGCATGCTTAATTGTAAATACAAGATGGGCTTATTTCCCGGTTACGCACAACAAGCAAACTTGCAATTGAGCTAGATAGCGACCAGCATCTTAGTTCAGCAAACGCTTATCGTAGAGATCGCAGAAAAGATGCACTCCTTCAGGAGAATGCCTACATCGTTTTGCGCTTCTTAACTGAAGACCTAGGAAAACATCTTGACGATGTTTTAGACATAATCTTATGGGTTTTGAGTTCATGTCAAAGGCATACGGGTTTTTCTTTGCCATAGATTGAAAAAATACCATGTGCGGACGATAAAAAGGCACTTGCAAATAGAAGGCACAAAAGATAGAATATGATCTTTTCAGAAGCGATAGGCCAAGGCTGTCTGAATGAAATAGGGAACCACATGAGTTTCAACTAGGAGTGGGACACTCTCTTATATTTGAAGAATATCTTAAAAGATATCAGTTAAACTATCACTAGGTTAAAATATGAGTGTATTATTTAAAAAGATTCAGTTTTTATTATTGAGCAATGTATTGATGGCATTTGCTTGGTCTTCTGAAAGAGAGGGACTTACTTATTCTGACCCATATGCAACTCATCAGCATGTCCTTAAAGAACTTGCACTTAAGACAGAGGGCCCAATTATTGAATTCGGCAGTGGTAATTCAAGCACGGATCTTTTGCACGCTCTATGTAAAAAAACATCGCGTATATTAATCACCCTTGATGATGATAAGCAGTGGTTAGATAAGTTCAAAATGAAATATTTAGGGGACGGATATGAGAAGGATAATTCCGGATGGCACAAATTTTTCTTCGTTCCTGGTAAGAAAGATAACGAATCCCCAGATCATTGGATTCAATTTTTTGAGAATTGTGAGTATATCAATTCACAAGAATATTCTATTTGTTTTGTAGATCAATCTCCATGGCTTGCTAGATATGAAACAATTAAAAGATTTAAACACACCTCAGAGTACGTTCTCTTGCATGACTGTGATTATTTCCCAGAAAAAAATATCTTTGGAAAAATTATTCATCCTTTAGATCATAAAAATCATATAGAGGGAATGTTCGATTTTGGTGATGAATTCCCCTTTTTCAAAGTTTATTATCCAGATCACCCTTGGCCTGGAGATACAGGTCCACCAGCTTTAGTGGGAAGTATGTCAAAATCTGAATTTCCTGAATTTTGATAATAAGTAGTTCATTCTTCTACGCAACTTAACTGAATTTAAAGGAACTTTTCTATGCCAGTCATCAATGAAGAGTTGGAAATTTCAGTTTCAAAAAACCCTTGATTTATCAAAAATGTTCTTATGAATTTCTTATCGCACGATCAACGTACCAAACTAATCTCTCAGCACAAGCTGGAGAGGGATAAGCGGATTTATGACCGCATCAAAGCTGTTTTGCTCTATGATAGGGGATGGTCTTATTCCCGGATAGCCGATGTTCTGCTTCTCAGTGATGAGGGAGTTCGACAGCACATTCTTGATTATCAAAACGCTCAAAAACTTAAACCGGAAAATGGTGGTTCAGAGAGTAAGCTCACAAAAAACCAATCAGAAGAGCTCTGCAATCACCTTCAACAGCATGTTTATTTGTATGTGAAAGATATTGTCGTCTATGTCAAAGCGACGTATCAAATCGATTACACCGTTTCAGGAATGACGCATTGGCTTGAACAACATCAGTTTTCCTATAAAAAACCGGCTGTTGTCCCCGGTAAAGCCAATCGAGAAGCACAAGAGAAATGGATTGCTGAATATGAGCAGCTAAAAAAGGGACTGTTGTCCAATGAAACCATCTGTTTTATAGATGGCGTTCACCCGACGCATAACACAGTAGCCGACTATGGATGGATTAAAGTAGGGGAAAGAAAAGAGAGACCAAGCAATACGGGAAGATCTCGATTAAATATTTCGGCATCGATCGATATGTTGAATAAAAAAGTAGTTCTTCATGAGGATAAGACGTTGAATACGGCCTCTACGCTGGCTTTTTTTAAGAAAATAGAAGAAGCGTATCCTG
>JAIPIG010000052.1 GCA_021734805.1 Simkaniaceae bacterium | reverse complement strand
TAGGATAGAATCTGTATCGATATGATCTATTTACAATTTTCATATTATCGTTGTAACACACCATTAAGTATCGTGCAAGAAGAAAAGATGGCTTATATCCCCACGCCTAAAGGCGGGGGTTTTACGCCGTCAGCGATAATTTTTCCTCCAACGCCATTTGCAAATGCCACCGCAGTTTTAATAATCCCTTCAAATCGTTTCACTGTTGATTTGAATTCGAGAACTTTTGATTCCCTTTCTTGAAAAAAATCGCCCACTATCTTGTGCCCCTATTCGTACCAATTTATCACAATCATACCAAATCGTACCATCTATCGCAAATTCGTATCAAATCGTACCAATTTACCGCAATCGTACCAAATCGTACCATCTATCGCAAAAAGGATCACCGGTCTCTTTTTGATCAGATTTTGATTAATACGGGAAAGATTTTAATAATTGTAAGACGCTGAAAATAAAGAAGATAAGAAGAACATCAATGGATAGAGGTTATTTTCCGACGCAAAATTTAGAAAAGATTTCATTTAAAATATCTTCGGTGACATCTGTTCCGATGATGGTGCCGAGTCGTTTGAGGAGATCTCTTAGATCAAAAGAGATAAATTCGGCAGAGAGGCCGCTTCTTAACCCGTCGATCACCCGGTCAAGAGAGGCTCGGCATTCACAGAGCGTGGTATAATGCCGCTCTTGCGTCAAAAAAATATGATCTTTCGAGGGCATTTCTCCTTGCCAGAGGATGGATTCAATCGCTTGTTTGAGTTGATCGATGCCCATTTGAGCTTTGGCTGAGATATGAACGGCAAAGAGGGGGGCGATTTCAAGGGGAGAGGCGTGAGGCAAATCCATTTTATTCCAAACGAGAAGGGTTTTATTGGCAGGAAGTGATGCAATGAGATCGATCTCTTCTTGGGTCGGGGCGCGGGTTGCATCGAAAAGGGTTAAGATGAGATCGGCTTGCATCGCAGCTTTTTTCGAGCGGCGGATGCCTTCTTGTTCAATGATTTCTTCCGTTTCGCGAATCCCTGCCGTGTCAATGAGATTAAAATGGAGATCACCGAGTTTGAGGGTTTCTTGCAGCACATCGCGTGTGGTGCCGGCGATATCGGTTACAATGGCGCGATCGTAACCGAGAAGGGTATTCATCAGAGATGATTTACCCACATTGGGGGATCCGAGGATGCAGAGATTAAGGCCATGGTTTAAGATGCGTCCATCGCGAAAGCCTTTAATTAAGGCGTTTAGGTGGTGTTGAATCGTTGTCAGTTGATCGAGGATTTCTTCTTCGGATGCAAACTCAAGCCCCTCTTCGGGGTAATCAACCCAAGCTTCGATAATGGCGGCGATGTGTGTGAGGGTTTTTTGGAGGGATTGAATCCGTTTAGATAGGGCGCCTTGCAGTTGATTTTCAGCAGCTGAGCAGGCGAGATCGTTTTTAGCAGAGATTAGTTCTTGAATGGCCTCTGCTTGGGAGAGATCGATTTTCCCATTTAAAAAAGCTTTTTTTGAAAATTCACCCGGACCTGCAGGTGCGGCGCCACATTCCAAGACGCGTGCAAGCACTTTGCGGCTAATGATGAGACCTCCATGGCAATGGATTTCAACGGTATCTTCTCCGGTGAATGAGCGGGGGGCTTTCATCACAATGAGAAGGACATCATCGAGGCGCTCACCTTCTTTAGTCAAAACGTGTCCAAAATGCACCGTATGAGAGGGGAGCTGCATCACGTCTTTAGAAAAAAGTTTTGATGCGACGTCTAGGGCATGTTGACCTGAAATGCGGATAACGGCGATCCCACCCTCACCCGGAGGCGTAGCGATAGCGGCAATCGTTTGAGTCAGTTCTTCTATTGAATTTGCAAAGCCCATTTTTGTGGTGAGGTGAGTTAAAAATGGGCTAAATGATACCAATTTTTCACGGGAAAGTCTAGCCAATGATTTGAAGGGCTTGTTTAATCACCTCTTCGAGCGTAAGGGGGTGTTCTTCTTGCCCTTTCATCACCTTCTCAATCACTTGATAAGCCTTTTGATCTTGGTAACCGAGGTGAATCAGTGCATTGATGCCGTCATTGAAGAGATGGTCCTCTTCGGAGACGATCGAACCTGTCGGGATCGAGGGCTGAGAGAGCTTTTTGTCGCGCATCTCGACGATGATCCGCTCGGCTGTTTTTTTGCCAATACCGGGAACTTTAGCGATGAGTTTGGCATTTGAGCTTTGAATAGCGCTATTGAGGTCGCGCAGTGACATGTGTCCAATGAGGGAGAGTGCCGTTTTGGGGCCAATGCCGGAGATATGGCTCAGTTTTTCAAATGATTCGCGCTCCTCTCTGTTGATAAATCCAAACAGGCGTTGTGAATCTTCTCGATAGATAGGGGTGAGAAAAAATTGCACTTCATGGCCTACCTTAAGATGAGCGGAGAAGGTGCTTAGGGGAATGTGGATTAAAAATCCCATGCCACCCGCTTCGACAACGGCTTGAGTGGGTTTGAGCTGAACAAGAGTTCCTCGAATATAATCATACATAGTTGAGTCCCGGTTTAAAGTGGTGGGCATGGCAGATGGCAAGCGATAGGGCATCGGCAGCATCTTCCGGTGGAGATTGTTTGAGATTAAGAAGCATTGCAATCATTTTTTGAATTTGGTGTTTAGAGGCGCTCCCATTGCCGGTCACGGCCATTTTTGCTTTGCGCGGAGCGTATTCATAAAGAAGGATATTATTTTTTGCAGCAGCCAGCATCACAATGGCTCTTGCCATTGAGAGCTTCATCGAGCTTTGCACATTTTTATAAACAAATTGTGTTTCGACGGAGATCGCATCGGGCTTGTGAAGGGAGATCAGCTCTTCTATTCGGTTAAAAATGATCAGGTAACACGTTTCAAGACGATCTGATTTTGCATAGATATTGCCATAATCAAGGGCTGTCATTTTTTGCGAGAATTGCTCAATCACGCCATATCCGGTAATGCGCGTACCGGGATCGATTCCCAAAATAATTTTTTTCTTCCCGGGGGGCATGAACTACCTTTAAGCTAATATTGCATCAATCCTCATTAAGCGGTATGCTATCACAAATAAGAATTTCTGCAAGGCATTGGATTGATTCCCTTTACTACGCATTATCACAAAATTATTGTGCGTATGCCCAATTGGATTGGCGATCTTGTTATGGCTACGCCCCTTTTGGAAGATCTGCGCAAAGCTTTCCCCTACGCACATATTACGGCGCTTTGCTCAGAGTCATTGAAGGGACTTCTCGAGAATAATCCCCATCTCGATACGATTCTTACGTTTAAGAAAGAAAAAAATCAGTTCAAAAAATTCTTTAATCACAATCTTGTGAGAGTTTTACGCGCAGAGAAATATGATTTAGGGGTTGTTTTGCCCAATTCTCTCTCATCGGCGTTTTGGTTTTTTCGCGCCGGTGTAGAAAATATTGTTGGTTTTTCTTACCCCTATCGTCGATTTTTTTTCACACATGCAGTGGATGTTCCAAGCAATATCGAAAACGAACATTTAGTTTCAGTTTATAAAGCGCTACTTGCGCGTATTTGTATCCCTCCAAGTCATTCAGTGCCGCAGCTCTATGTCTCCAAAGAGGAGAGAGCTTCAGCGCGTGATTTTATAATGAGTTATGGTGGAAATGCTGAAGCGAAGTGGATTGGGATCAATCCGGGAGCTGCTTATGGGTCTGCGAAGTGTTGGCTTCCCGAGCGTTTTGAGGCAGTAGCGCAGCAGCTTATTCAGCAAGATCCGGAGTGCCAAATTCTCTTTTTCGGCGATGAAAAGAGTCGGGAGATGATCAATGGTATTTGCCGCGCTTTGCCTCCTCAAGTCATCAACTTAGCCGGAAAGACAACGCTTCGGCAAATGGTAGCGCTCATCGCTGAGTGTAGCGGCTTTCTTACGAATGATAGTGGGCCCATGCATGTTGCAGCGGCTTTGAAGGTGCCACTGCTTGCGCTATTCGGTTCAACATCTGATGTCAAAACAGGCCCTTATCAATGGGGAAAAGTGATTCATAAACGCGTTTCATGTGCTCCTTGCTATAAGAGGGTGTGCCCTCTTGATTTTCGTTGCATGAAACAAATTGAGGTCGATGAAGTGATCACTCAGCTCATGGATAGCATGCAAACCCGGGGAATTTAAATGTTAAAACGCCTTCTTCGCCGTCTCTTGCCCAATCCTTTTCGTCGACTTCTCGTGAGAGCCAAGCGAAAAGGGCAATACCGCTTTTTAATTGTTTGGAATCGGGGCATGGGGGATATTGCGCTTGGCTTGTATGGCCTCGTGCTGCGCATTAAAGAGTATATTCCCAATGCAGAGATTACATTTTTAACGCGCTCTGATTTAGAAGAGGCTTTTCGTTTAGTGGAAGGTGTTAAGGTGATCATCGACCCCGCAATGAAAAGGGGGGAAGTTTATGAGCCGGGGCGACTGCCTTCTCGATCGGAGTTTGATGTCGTGCTGGAAAAACCCGATCCGACCTACTGGCTACAGGATCAACTCGGTAGAATCACTCCAAAACTGAAGTGGAGTCGTGAGCTCGATCCTATCCCTTGTGGAAAAAGGCACTGTATTGGAATGCATGTCTCGAGCGAAACGGGGCAATTCTATGGATATGAGAAAAATTGGCCGATAGAGCATTGGAGAGAGCTGATTGAGCGAGTGACTCGAGAGGGGGGATATGAAGTGATTTTATTCGGATTGAGTCCGACCGATGATTTTGCCATGTGTAACGTTACAGATTTGAGGGGAAAAACATCGCTTCTTGAGATGATGTCTCTCATTAAAAATCGCTGCTCGCATCTCATTGCGCCCGATTCCGGAGTGTTATCGCTCATCTACTACATCGATGAATCGTTTCCTCTCAAGCTCATTTCACTCTGGTCCGATCCTAGGCAGGGAATTTTAAAAGCACAAGTTGCCTCTCCTAATCCACAACTTGAGCATATTCCACTGATTCGAGAGAAACTCGCTGACTTGAGTGTCAGTGAGGTCTTATGCCATTTCCAAAAAATCAGCGATATCGATCATTCTATAAAAATAATCACCAGTAGCGAGATTGGTGGAAACTCCGCCAATATGGAATAAAACCGGAATCGCAGCAAACCCTCTTGGCACCTTTAGTGCGCTAATTTTTTCTTGGACTTGTGATATGATGTCTGTACCTATTTCTCGGCGTTTAAATTTAAACTCGCAGACGAATAAATTTTTAGTTGTCGTTTGCACTAAGTAATCGATTTGGCATCCTGCTTTAGTTGTCGTTTTAGACTGTCTAAATGGGCCGCTAGCAATGATATCTGCCGGGTTAATACCAATAGCCTTAAGTAATATCCGCCTGTTTTGCAAAAGCAACTGTTCTAATTGCAACCCAATATGAGCTTCAAATCCCGGTAGGCTTGATATATTTGTATTTTGAAACTCTCCCAGATCAATTTTATTACGCCGGGGTTCTATTAATTTTAGATAAAAGCGCATGTAAGGATCACAGATGCAATACAAGCTTTGTTTCAGTGGTTTGTTCGTTTTAAAGGACCACAGGTTTTGCCTTTGAACAAAACCGGCGATTATTAAATGTTCCATAAGGCTGCTTAACGTGCCGCTATGCGGGAACTCCGTGAGTTTGCGTACATCTGCTAATGTTTTCATGCCCTCTTTTAGACTATCTAGTATCTTCTTATAGGAAGCCCCTTTACCATTAAATAAATCATGAAAAATGCGATCAAATTCCAAAACCAATAGACCGTCTTTTTCAAAGCATAATTGCTTGATTAAATCATCAACGGTTTGGCCGGGTGTGATTTGTTCTAAGTACCATGGGATACCCCCTAAGATGCTGAGTAGTTTATAGGTGTCATAATCAGAACCCTGAAACCCGGAGGCTCTAAGTAGCTTATTGGCATCCGGTATAGGGAGGGGTTCTAAAGTGATCGTGAGATTAATACGACCAAAAAAGGCAGTGCTTTTTAAAATATTTTCTTCAATCCATATTGAAACAGATCCGCAAAATACAACCATAATGGGAAGTTGTTGTTTGTCCCACCAAGCCTTCAGCTTTGGAATAAAGCTCGGGTCTTTGGATCCCATCCATGAAATCTCATCTAATAAAATGATGTCCCCGGCATTAATGTGACGGCTCAAGTGCTCAAATGCATCAGTCCAATCTTGGAAGGTGAAGGGGGGGAGTTTTAAGTGGGTTGCAAGTTGCCTCGCAAAATGATCCCGCTGACTTTGATCATCCATGCCATCTTGTGGGGCTAGACCTGCAAAATCCCAAAGCTTAGCTTCTATATGCTTGGATGCAAAGAAATGAATTAAGCGGCTTTTACCAACTCGTCGTCTGCCTTTAACGACAACTAAGCCGGGTGTTTTTTTCTTGTGTAGTGCGCCTAGGCGTTCTAATTCATTTTTACGACCAATAAATATTGGATTTGTCATTATAACTTCTCTCGCTCAATTTACACTAAATCTTATAATGAGATGTATTGTAAGTCAAAATAATTTGCTCAAAACGCTATTTTAGCAATAATGAGCATTAAAGGTTATCGCGGTTATCTTAAAGTGTTATCAGATATAACAGTCTAAGTTTTAAGACTATATCGATTTTCATTAAAAAAACTCCTCTATTCATGGAGGGAATTTTTAATCACTCCCGGTATATCTTCGAATATATTGGGGGGGGGATTGTGTAAAATAAAGTGATTGTTTTGTAGATGCTTTTTTTTGAGGGATATGGCATGATCACCATTTTTTAATCACATGATGCGATGGAAGGAAAGTCAACTACCCTCCCCTGAAGGGGAAGGCTTGTAAAAAAGCCTCGCGTTGACCAGCCTAAGTCCGCCTTGAGGGTTAGCCCTCTAAAAGGGACTACGTTAGGAGCGAATATATAGGCACCTTGGGATGCTACTCCAGTCCCAAGCTCTGGGGTCAGTGGTTAAACAGGTGTAAGGGGTTTAGGCCCGTGCTGCTGACATACAAACCGCTCCATAACATTGGCGAGGAGGACATTACCCACAAGGGTGTAAACCCAAGTGGCGATTGCACGTAAGTGCTAGGGGGAGCAATCCCCCGCTTTTTTAACAACTTAACAACAAGGGAGCAGCGTTTCCTCCTCGTCCCAAAGAACGAGGTTTCCACGCTGTCAAATTGATGAAAATAGGATATCTCGGTTCAGGTGCATGGGCTTTTGCCTTAGCTAATTTACTCGCTCATAACGGGCATGATGTTGTGATGTGGTCTATTGAAACCGATGTGATCCAAGGTCTGAGAGATCTTCGAGAGCATCCCAAGTTCCCCGGCATTCATGTCGAACAAAAATTACAATTTACAACCGAGTTAAAAGATGCCGTTCAAGGAATGGATATCATCATTGAGTCTGTAACGGCTAAGGGACTCCGGCCTGTGCTCGAACAAATTTTAGAGATTCAGCCGATGAGCGTCCCCTTTGTGATGACCTCAAAAGGAATTGAGCAGGGGACGGGGCATTTACTTCCTGAAATAGCGCTTGAGGTCTTAGGTCAAGAATATCGCAATAAAATCGGCATCTTAAGTGGGCCGAGCTTAGCGGATGAAGTATTGCACAAAATCCCAACATCGGTTGTTGCCGCTTCTTATGACCCTGAAATTCGCAATACGATTTCAGAGATATTTAGCTCTTCTTATTTCCGGGTTTATCCCAACTCCGACTTGCTCGGAGTGGCTTTTGGTGGAGCCATGAAAAATATTGTGGCCATCGCATCGGGCATTTCCGACGGACTTGGTTTTGGCCAAAATTCTAAGGCGGCGATGATTACTCGCGGTCTGCATGAGATGCGCAAGCTAGCTCCTTATAAGGGGGCAAAGCCCGAAACGCTCAATGGGTTATCGGGCCTTGGCGATTTATGCGTCACGTCTCTTTCCGATAAGAGCCGCAATTATCGTTTTGGCAATCTCATCGCATCGGGTATCGATGTCGAAAAGGCAAAGCAAAAAATCGGCATGGTTGTCGAAGGCTCATACACTGTCGTCTCAGCTATGGAGCTGAGCAAAAAGGCGGGTATCCCTCTTCCGATTACATCCGCCGTTTACGATATCATCTACAAACATCTCGATCCCCATGAGGCGGTGAAAGCTCTCTTTAGCAGAGAGATTAAAGACGAAAATCTTTAAGTGGAAATAAATTTAGAAGTTTATTGCTGACGGCGTAAAACCCCCGCCTTTAGGCGTGGGGATATAAGCCATCTTTTCTTCTTGCACGATACTTAATGGTGTGTTACAACGATAATATGAAAATTGTAAATAGATCATATCGATACAGATTCTATCCTACCGAC
>JAIPIG010000051.1 GCA_021734805.1 Simkaniaceae bacterium | reverse complement strand
AGACCGTTATGATAAAATCATCGATTGACATGCCTTGCACTCCTGTTTCGGTTAAGCTCAAAACAGTGTGCCAACAGGCATGTCATTTTTTCAATTATTTCATGTGCAGTTTTCCGTCAGGAAAACTCGCACATCGCGTATATTGGCAATGGGGTAGCCAATGGGGACGCTTTCCCTTGGATCATTTGGGTCGCAATTCCAATAGGTGACATCAATAGCGGCTTCTGTGGGACCATATAGATTATAAAGAGAGGTATTCAATTGTTGAAAAAAGCGGCGCTCGAGACTTTTAGGAAGCGCTTCTCCACTTGTAAAGACTCTCTTTAAGGAGGGGCATTTGCCTTCGCAGCACACCTCTAAGAATAAATCGAGCATTGAGGGGACAAAATGGATGGTTGTGATTTTTTCATCCTCAATGAGTTGAGCTAAGGCTTCTGCGTCTTTGTGGATACCCGGCTTCGCCATGATCAAAGTGGCTCCGAACATGAGAGGCCAGAAAAACTCCCACACTGACACATCAAACCCAAAAGGGGTTTTTTGCACAACACGGTCTGATGATAAGAGCCGATAAGTGTCTTGCATCCATAAGATGCGATTCACAACTCCTTCATACACATTGCCAACGCCTTTGGGTTTTCCCGTAGAACCGGACGTATAAATCACATAACAGAGATCTTTTTGTGTATTGATTGATTCCGGATTTGTGGAACTAAACGCATCTAAAAAATGCAAATCATCGAGGCAAATCTGCATTGACAAGTCATGTCTAAAATGAGTTTGCAAAGATGCTTGAGTGATTAAAAATGGCGATTTAGAATCAGATAAAATCGACTTAAGACGCTCTTTCGGGTAGCTTGGGTCCATGGGGACATAGGCGCCACCTGCCTTTAAAATGCCAAGTAGTGCAATAACAAGTTCAATGGAGCGTTCCATGCAAACGGCAACCAATGTTTCCTTCTTCACTCCTTGTTGCCTTAAAAAATGAGCTAGCCGGTTAGCTTTTGCATTGAGCTCAGTGTAGCTCATTGAGCGCTCTAAAAAGCGGACAGCTTCTGCATTTGGGGTGAGCAAGACTTGATCTTCAATGCGTTGGTATAAAAGTCTATCAAGAGGATATTCTTTCTTTGTTTGATTCCATTGATCACACACAAGATTTTCTTCTTCTTGGGTGATGTAGCTGAATGTTTTTGCTTTGGATGAGGGGCTTTGAATCATTCCCTGTGCAATATTTTCAATATGTTGCGCCCATCGATGTAGAGTGTCCGGATGATGTTTTTTGGGATAGTCATATAAATGTATCAATCCCTCTTCTAAGTGCAGCCCAAATTCAGCTGTGGGGGGAGTGGTATCGGAAAATTCTATTTGATTTTGACCCTCGGCTATTTTCAATGAACAAGAAAATGCATCCAAAGAAATTGTTTCGTCAAGCGTTGAGCAAACCAACTGGTTTGCTTTAGTGAAAGCAATGTCATCTTGCCCGGTTGTTCGGTGTAGAAATAGCGCAAAAGCGGCTTGTGCAATATGAGAAGGGATCGGGTTTCTTAAGGAAAAACTATATTGATATTCTTCTCTCTCGTGTAAAGGAGAATCCAAAGGGAGTTTAGGGGATGCTGTGCAAAGACTCATATAACCTCCAAAAATCGTGAAGGAACTTATAGAATTTTTAAAGATTTTGATTCTAGTATTTAATTTCAAACTTGTATTAAACTCAACCTCTCAATAGGCAATGAAAAAGAGCATGAGTGTGATATCAGATATTGAAAAACTTTCAGTCGCATTTGAAAAAGACCTTTTACAGGCATCAAAAGCGAAAGATCTCGAGGACCTTAAAATCAAATATCTCGGTAAGCGGGGACCAATTGCCGCTTTAATGGAGAGTTTAAAGGGTTGCTTAAATGAAGAAAGGCCTCATATGGGGCGCGCTATTAATGATCTCAAGGTGCTGATTGCTAAAAAAATTGATGAGCAACATGCGCATTTAAAAGATTTGGAAATCAATGATCAACTTGCGCATGAAGAGGTTGACATTGCTTTGCCCGGACGCCGCACACAACTGGGCGGATCGCATATTGTTCCTCAAATGCTCGATGAAGTGCTTGACATCTTGATTTCGATGGGATTTTCCGTTCAATATTCTCCGGAACTCGATAGTGAATACTATAACTACGGCGGACTTAATTATCCTGAGGATCATCCTGCTCGTGATATGCAAGACACCTATTATGTCACCCCTGAACTTCTCTTGCGTTCTCACACAACCAATATTCAGCAACGGATCATGCAAGCAGCAAATCCACCCATTCGTATTGTCAGTCCGGGCAAATGCTATCGCAATGAAACCATTTCTTCCCGCTCGCATGTGATTTTTCATCAATTCGATGGTCTATATATTGATAAAAATGTCACATTTAAAGATCTTTTAGCGACGCAAGAAGAGTTTTATTCCCGCCTTTTTAAAAAGAAGGTCGAGATTCGCACACGTCCTAGTTACTTTCCTTTCGTCGAACCCGGATTAGAAATCGATATTCGCTGCACATCTTGTGATGGTGCGGGCTGTTCTTTATGTAAACATACCGGATGGCTTGAAGTTTGTGGCGCCGGAATGGTCCATCCCGAAATCTTGCGCGAAGGGGGACTTGATCCCGATATCTACAGCGGATTTGCATGGGGAGCCGGTATCGAACGCCTATGCCTCTTGCGTCACGGCATTCCTGATATCCGACTTTTTATGGAAAACGACATGCGCTTTCTTCGGCAATTTCCATAAAGAATAATATTTTTCTAATTTCGCTTGAGATTTTAGAAGTAAATTGTTTATATTATTGCAATCAAAGCGATTGAAACTCAAGGAAGAGTGGCAGAGTGGCCGAATGCGTCAGTCTTGAAAACTGAAGACCTGCAAGGGTCCGTGGGTTCGAATCCTACCTCTTCCGAAACAAAAAAAGCAGGCAAAAGCCTGCTTTTTTTGTTTCGGAAGAGGTAGGATGGGACACGAACGTAGTGATAGTAGTAGTCCCCGGAAGGGGACCGAAGGCGAAGCCGAAGCCAATCCCCCCTACAAAGGGTTGAGAATCCAGAGCAGGCAAAAGCCTGCTGGGCCTCCGTTTAAGCTGCGATCGGATGGGCTTCCTTCAATGCGGCTAAATGTCTTAAGAAATTGTCCCATGAGATAGAAGTCTTATCTGAACTAGAAGTTGTGCCATCAAAGCTAAAATCCCAATTTTTCATTTCATTTCGGTATAAAATTCCCTGGTGGTTTCTGAGCAAATTAAAGTTTTTATTACAACTTATTTAATTAAGTTTGTTATGTTATAATGTTTGTTTTTACAAAATTATTTAGGTTGTTATGTCTCATTTTTCAGATTCAGTTGCGAGTTATATCGATCAATTATCAATTAATCGTTCTGATACGGTAAGCGGGTTATTACTTTCAGCCGTAGCGACCCGCATGGGGGTTTTGGCTTTTTCCGTTACGTCTATTTTTGATAGCGTGACACTTTTAGGTGCATCGGGGGTTATGTGGGCCGGTTCTTTGATTGCAGGTGATCAAAAAAGTACATTGCAAGATAGTGCCGCTAAGACGGCCCTTTCAGCTGCGAGGCATTTTGGCGCAGCCTTTCTCTCTTTAATTTCTGATATGGCAGCTCCCGGAACAGTTTCCCATCATTTCATTCCTGAGTGTAGTTCAAAGGCAAATGAGTTGACCCCCTATGGTCAGCTCTATCATGCAAAAGTGGATATTCGCTATCCAAAAAGTTATGAGGAAATTGGAGAAATTATTAAAGAAGCCAAAAGCACCGGTAAAAAAATCACAATATCAGGTGCCGGGTTTTCTCAAGGTAAGCAAATTCTTCCGGGTGGCTTTGAAACAATCAATATTGATCTTAAGAAAATCAATAGGGTCGATGTCCGAAAGGAAGATAAAATTGCTTATGTCGGGGCAGGAGCTACGTGGTTTGATGTGCAAAAAGCTTGTGATGCAGAAGGACTATCAGTGCAAACTATGCAGGCTTCTAATGTTTTTAGTGTTGGTGGATCAATAGGGATTAATTGTCATGGATGGGATATTCGCGCCGGTGCTTTGGGAAATACAATTGAATCAATGAGAGTGATCAGTAGCAACGGATTGTTGTACAATGTGAGACCGGGCGATGAACTTTTTGAGCATGTCGTTGGTGGTCTTGGTCAATTTGGTATCATTCTCGGTGTGACACTTAAATTGATAGAGAATACCAAAATGGTCAGAGAAGGCGAAGTGATCGAAGGAAGCTATGCCGATTATTTTGAGGGAAAAATTAGAGATTCTTCAGTCCATATGATGCTAGGCGCGCTTTCATTAGATCCTAAGAATCTATTTGGAGAAGTTCTCGCTGAATACTATACTCCTTATGAAGCAAGGGCTGATAAATCTACAATTCCGGCAGAGCTCGATCCTGAGGGGAGCTCTGTTGATCGCATTGCACTTGGGTATGCTCAAAGAAGGGCTTACGTAAGAGGTTTGGGTTGGGAAGCTAAAAAACGAGATCTTTTAACTCCTAAAGTTGCAAGACGCAATCAGCATATGTTTTTTCCCATCCAAGCGATGTTTAATCATGTAAAATCAAGGTCTGATTGGCTTCAAGAATATTTCGTTCCAAAAGAGGAACTCGATGATTTCATTGGGTTTTTAAGAGATGTTCTTAAAGAAAATGACGTTGCCTTATTTAATGCATCAATTCGGTATGTTCCTAAGGATAGCTCTTCTGCTTTGAGTTATGCTAAAAAGAGCGATCAGTATGCTATTGTTCTTTGTTTTTCTCAGTCTATGGCCCCGGATGAAATTGAAAAGACTTCAAAATGGGTAAGCAGGGTTACAGATTATTTGATTGATCACAAAGGGACATATTATCTCCCGTATATGCATTTTGCAACCGAAGAGCAGTTTAAAGCGGCTCATCCGGAATGGGATGGTGCAGCTGAGGTGAAAATGAAGTACGATCCTGATGGACTTTTTGTATCGGGATTTACTTTTGACTATCTTCCGGAAGCCCTTCCGGAAATCACACGTAGTGACCGCTTTTATCGAGATTTATTTAGCAAAAAAGAGACAAGAGAGGATTTAAGTCAGTTTTTTGATGTCGTGTTCAAACATGCAGACAAAGAGAAGTTTTTTCAGATTCTCGATAGTATTTTAATCCACGCTAGAACAAATAAAGAAGTTTACGAAGAGTTATCAAAACGGTTTAGCCAAGCTCAATTTGGTTTGTTAATGACCGTTTCAGCTACTTTAGAGACCCTCCGCAAACAAATTAAGGCAATAGGTGGGCAATTTGATGCCTTAATGCCTAAAGATGAGATGATTGATGGGTACGTAGCTATTGATGATTTGAGATTTATTCGCGAATTGACTCATACACGCCCTTTAAAAGGACGCGTTATACTTTATAATCCGAATCGCGAAGGGGCTATTGGTCGTACGGTAAAAGATATTGTTGAGGGGGGGCTTTTTGCTCCTTATGATCAAGTCATTAACTCTTTAACATATCAACCTATTCGTGAAGAAGATGTCGCTTCTGATAGTGTTAATCTTGTTACGGCATTCAAGGGACTACATCATATATCCGATACGGAATTATCCCCTTTTATAGAGTCCATCCATCGTATTTTACGGCGCGGTGGTACATTTATTTTAAGAGAGCATGACGTGACAAGCGAGAGGGTTAGAAGAGCCGCTACTTTTGCGCATACCGTTGTTAATGCCTCAGATGGGGATTCTTTTGAAACGGAAATGAAGGAAGTTCGTCACTTTAGATCAGTTGAAGACTGGGTCGGTATTATGAAAGAGCATGGGTTCATCCTCAAAGGTGAGGGGCTTCAAAGGGATGGAGATCCAACAAAAAACACTGCGCTTCGGTTTGAGAAAGATGACGATACGGATTATACCTTAGATGAAGTTAAAGCGATGGCGCACCTTCGAAAAGAATATATTGGTGATCAAGTCGGAATGAGCTTTCAGGCCGCCGAATGGCAAAATGTTCTATCCGCAGAGCAATATGCAATTTTTGTAAGGCATTCACCTTTTTATGAATTCCGTTTTATAGAGCATATTCAAACCTTTTGGAAGGTTTTTCATAAAGCTTTTGCTCATGAACTTAAAAATCATTCGTTATCAGATATTGTATCATCCTTTTATTTTTGGATGATTGTTTTCGTTGGCACAACCATGACAGCAGAATATGCCATCAAAGCAGCAATCTCATCTGTTGTTATGTCAGTTTTTGGGGCATCTTTAGATGACCGTCCTTTACCAATCCAAATTGTAATTGAAGATCCTGAAAATAAAATCGTTGAAATCGATCCTAGAGTTAAAGTTTTAAATAGAAAAGGGTCATACTCAATCATTGAAGCGCGTCAGTTTGATGAATTAACTGAACTTGCTAAAAAATGTGTTGAACATGATATTACGATTCATGACATGGCCGGCCAAGAGACGACACAGCTCAGACTGGATGCCCCTATTGGGACGGAGTTGTCAGGAATTGAAGGTCTAGATTGTATTGCCTTTTGGAGCAATTTTGAATGTGGAACAACTTTGCATCAAGCGAAGATTTCGCTTCCAAAGCTGAGTTCAGTTATGAAAGAGCTTAGAGAGAAAGGTGTTCGCTTAGAGTTTATGCATAGTTCGTCAGGCACATTCTAAAAATTGTATTCATAGCTGAGGACAAGAGAAACAAAGCTTGCCGAGTTACGGCCTGTGACGGTAAACCATGGGCCAATGATGAATTGTTGTCGCTCGGAGGGGTTGTATTCAATGGCGGGGGCTAAGCTAAATTGATCTCCGGATGGGAGAGAATTTGTCGCTACGCTGCCATCTGTTTTGATCCCATTTGTTCCGCTAAAGTGGGTTGCACCAAAAGTCTTGTAAATCATATCGAGTGCAAAGACCCACGTTTGAACAATGCTCACTTCAATTGAGGCATCAAACTGCAGGGTAGATCCGGGTGAGACAGTTCCTGATGTTCCATATCCGCCTCCATAGGTATTGAATCCACTGACACTGACATTTGATGGGATATTATAGATGATATTCCCTCTTAATTGCATAGGGTGAAGTGGAAATGTCCAAAGCACCTTTGAAATATTTAACGATAATTGCGATTGAAAGGAGCCTGTTCCGGTTGCATCCGTTTCAAATTTTGCCGGGTTGAGTCTTTCATAGCGTCCGGTGGGGAATGTCTCAGTGAAAGTGAGGCGTAGGGCCGGAATATAGGGGGTTTCTTTAAGGAGTTGAAATCCTAAGGTGATCCCCATATCAGACCAGTAGACTGCTTGAGCATTTTTGTGGTTGTTATATACTCCTTGAGGAACCAGAGTGATATCGAGCCACTGAGTGATCCCTGTTTGAAATAAAAACTGGGGGTTAATTTGCCAAAAGTCAGGTGCAGAAATCACTTTTCGGTTACTTGAGTATGCCCCATAGATGTCTGTTAGAAAAAGATAAGGCTGGATGTTAAAGCTACCCGGAGGGGTATTGTGGGCAGAGCCGGTGATCAAGGGGCCGGCAAAGTAGGGGTTAAACATCTTTTTTGCTTGATCAAACTCTGCTTGAGCCTGATCTAACTCTGCTTGAATTTCAGCAGGGGATTTGATCGCTTCAACAGCCCCAAGGGAGAATGAAGTAAAGAGAAGTAGCCATAAAAAAAAGCGCATATTTTTCCATTGTAAATAGTGACTCATGGTAAAAAAAGGACATTTTCTTTACAACGAAAGAAAATGCAGGTGAATATATGGTACAAGGTATTGAAGGGGATCCCTCTCCCAAAGAAAGAGTGGAATATCAAAAAGAATTTCATGAATCCGTATCACTTTTTTCTAAAGCTTTGAATGAGTACCACTCATCAAAAGAGGTTCACAAGAAAGTTGTTCTTAAAGATGTTATGTCAAAAGCTCTGCAAGCAATGGGAGATAGTGCTGCAGCACTCGTCAATAAAGAGCTCATAGCTGAAAAGAAAAAGCTTGAAACAGATTTTCATAACTATACAACGCATGAGACAGCATCCGGATATCAAAAACTCCAAGAGGATCTCGAAGAGATACAAGAATAGGTTGCCTGTTTTTAAAGAAGTTGTTAATTTTGGCAATATTGATCTTTAGCAAGGTAAATGATGTCGGAAACACTAGTTCAAGAACCGGATCTCTCTTCAACGATACGCAAAAAATGGCTAAGAGCTTGGCGTGTGAATTCAATTGCTACTATTATATTTGCAATTGCAATTTCTATTGCTCACATATTTTATTTTATGGAGCACTCTGAATTTAATCTAGTCATGCAAGTATGTGTATTGAGTGTTTGTAGTATTTGGCTTCCCTATGAATCTTGCTATAAATATATAGGGACAAAACTTATGTTTTTTTTAGTTTTAGCAATGCCTTTCACAACTTTTTTTGGTCTGCAAATGATTGGGTTTACGTCGGGGGGTATAAAAAATGAATTTGCACT
>JAIPIG010000050.1 GCA_021734805.1 Simkaniaceae bacterium | reverse complement strand
ATAATGGATTAAGCTTAAGTGATAGAATCTGGGAGTGTCCTTCTTGTAAGAAAACGCTCGATAGAGATATCAACGCAGCTAAGAATATTTTAACCGTCGGGCTGGCGGGGTTAGCCTTTGGAGAGAGTGGAAGACTCGGTAACAATAATTTGTTGCAAAGCTGTTCTCTGTGAATTAGGAATCCCCTGGCTTTAGCCATGGGGAGCTGTCAATTTAGCCTTAGTTCCTTCTAAACATGCCGTTTTGACATATATGCATGCCGCTCAACAACTATTTGCTCCTGTGAGCGATGGCTATTTGCTCTCGGAAGAGAGTCTGCCTCATATCACAGTTTGTCAATTTGATAGTAAAGATGAGGAGGAAGCTTTAAGTCTATGGAATCAACTTGAAAAATACGCGTTGCAACCATGTCCCATTCGGTTAACCGGTGTGAGCTTTGTAAAAGGTGTAGGTGAGCATCAAGGGGTCTATTGGGCAGAGCTATCTGTCGCAAGATCAAGTGAATTGATGAAAATCCATCGGGTTGCTGTGGAGCTTTTTCAATCCAATGGATATGAGTTGATAAATGATATCCACGATCTGTACCGTCCTCATTTAACACTCGCGCGCATACACAAGCCCAAGCAGTTTTTATCATGGCCGGATGAGACTCTTTCCAATGAGCACGGTCCATTTGTTTTAGCTCTTGGTCTTGGCGATCAAAACGGGCAATTTAAGAAAATGCTTGCAGTCATGCAAGAAAAATAAAAAAGAAGTTGTGAGTAATTCATTGCATTTGTTAAGCTTTGCAATGAAATTTATCGCGGGATGGAGCAGTGGTTAGCTCGTTGGGCTCATAACCCAAAGGTCAGAGGTTCGAATCCTTTTCCCGCTAATTCAAAGTCTGTTTACGAGTAATTGTAAACAGACTTCTTTTTGGCGGCATAGCTCAGTTGGTTAGAGCATCGGAATCATAATCCGAGTGTCCTTGGTTCGAATCCGAGTGCCGCTAAAATCTTTAAAAAATTCCCTTTATAACTTTAGTTATCATATCGTTGGCTGCATGAGCTTCCTGCTAAAGCAGGGAGGTAGCAGCTTGACCTTCTCAGATTTTCGATAGTGCTCATCACCAATATCCTCAAGATATTGGTGATGAGCACTAATCGTTTTATACCGGCCGGTAATTTTCCAGATGGTTTTTATTCACTTTACTTTAATTTCTTATATCCTTATTATTTCTCTTTAATTTTAAATTTTATGGGGAAATTATGGCGTCTGATGCAACAAGTTCGGTCGATATATGTAGCATGGACCGTATTTATAATTCTGATTATCAATATTCTGTTCCCAGATCACTTCTAGAAGCGTTTCT
Organism: Simkaniaceae bacterium; assembly: GCA_021734805.1. Lineage (NCBI taxonomy): Bacteria > Pseudomonadati > Chlamydiota > Chlamydiia > Parachlamydiales > Simkaniaceae > Simkaniaceae bacterium. The sequence continues at coordinate 7,433 of JAIPIG010000050.1, read as the reverse complement.
GTCAGGTAAAGCTTTTGATCATAAAGAGTCTTATACCAGAGAAGAAGCAGCTCATCTCGAAAGAGATATCCAAAGTATCTATAATCGTATTATTAACGACGTACCTTCTTATGAAAAGGTTGCTATTATTACAGCCGGTGCTCCTGGTGCCGGAAAGACAACGCTTTTACACAGAGATCGAGAAAAACTTGAGGCCAATGGAGTGTCTTATGCATACATTTGTCCTGATGATGTTTGTTTGAAAAGTCAAAGAAGAACCTATCGCAGAGATCTTAAAGAATCAGATCATTCCAAAGAAGCTAGAAGAGCCGCTTATGATAAATGGAGGCCTGGGTCAAATGCAGCTACTCATTTGATTCTGGGTAATTTAATTAGAGAGGGTATTGGGTTTTACTATGGAACGACATCAACATCAGATAAGACCCATCTCTTTTTTAATTTCCTAAAAAAACAAGGATATCATATTCGGTTAATTCACCTTAGTGCAACGGATGATGTGAGATATAAATCTAATCTTAAAAGAGATGAAACGTTTATTCAAACAACAAAGGAAGATGAGGTTGAAAAAGGGAAACTTCTTCCGCAGAGAATTTCTGATACTTTTTTAAAGCATGCTGATGAAATCGAGTTTTGGGTTCGACAAGGGGTTGACGACAATGCAGTACTTGCGGCGACTTGGAAACGTATTGAGCCAAAACCTAGAATTCAAATCATGGATGTAGAAGCCTATAAAGAAATTAAGGCGATTCATGATTGCGCAGTGGGTGCACTTGGCCGTACTGATTTACAGTGGAAAAATACTGTAGAAAGAGATGCGATTGTAGAGCTACCTATTAATAGCAATAGTGGCGCTCTTTTAGTGAGGGCTGCTAGAGATGGCCATGTTGAAATAGTAAGAGAGTTTGTAAGAGCAGGAGCACCTGTTGATCAGGCTGATGGTTATGGAGACACACCTTTGAAATTTGCAGCTAAGAATGGCTATGTTGAAATAGTAAGAGAGCTTATAAGTGCAGGAGCACCTGTTGATCAGGCTGACCGCTATGGCAGTACACCTTTGACATTTGCAGCTATGAATGGCCATGCTGAAATAGTAAGAGAGTTTGTAAGAGCAGGAGCATCTGTTGATCAGGCTGATGGTTATGGAGACACACCTTTGAAATTTGCAGCTATGAATGGCCATGCTGAAATAGTAAGAGAGTTTGTAAGAGCAGGAGCACCTGTTGATCAGGCTGATGGTTATGGAGACACACCTTTGAAATTTGCAGCTATGAAAGGCCATGCTGAAATAGTAAGAGATCTTATAAGTGCAGGAGCACCTGTTGATCAGGCTGACCGCTATGGCAGTACACCTTTGAAATTTGCAGCTATGAATGGCCATGCTGAAATAGTAAGAGAGCTTACAAGTGCAGAAGCATCTGTTGATCATGCTGAAACAGATACTCGTAGTCATATTAATCATTAATCGGTGCCTTTGAGGCGCTCCAATCCGCCAAGTCGCTTGACTCTCCCGAATCAAGAAATGGCATATGAGTTCTTGGCAGCCCTTGGGGCTGCTCCAATGAATGGAAAGAGAATTATCTTAGGATAAAGCATTTTGTTCTGATATAATAGCTGCCTAAAAATTATATAGGTCATATGAGTTCTTCAGTTCATTTAGGTGCTAATACAGCTAGCTCTTCCTCTTTTTGTAGTGGGGATAGGCCCTTTCCTTATCTCGGGATCTTAAAGAGGGTTGCGTTTATAGCCTATGCGGTTTTTGTAGGTGGGGGGCAACAAGCAAAAGCTGAAAAAGTTTATCATCAAGGTATGCCGTTTGACGGTGAAAAGGGGTTTGACGGTCAAAATGCTGATGATACATGGGAAGCCTATGTGACTTCCGTTTTCCGAGATGTTCCCCGCTGGACCGCTCATGAATTTAATTATGAGAGAATGCCCGGTGGGCCTGATGGAATTTATATGGGTGAAATTCCTAAAGCGCATCGCTCTAAAACGCCTTGGCCCGTCTATGATATTACTGAAGCCGGCACCTATGATTATGAAGAGGCAGATTGCACGATTCGCCTTCCTTATACCAGCACTAGCCTTAAAGAGGATCCGAATCTAGAGCTTTTAAGTGCCGAAGAGGTACATGAACCGATTAAGTTAACTAAACCTTTATATGTTCGATGTGGAAGAATTACAATCTATAATAATCTCTACTCCACTTCAAATGTGACACTGATTTCAACCGGCCTTGGAAGGTCTCTTTGCAATGACGATCCGAGGTGTGACGTTCCCCTTCGGATGTTTGAAGACGGGGTTCTATCCCTCTATATACATAAAAATCAGATTTCAAGATCAGGAGATCTTTTGGTCACTGATGCGATCATGGTGAGTGCAGAAAATCTGTTTGTGTCAATCGTAGGGGCAGTGCGCCTTCAAGAGGGCAGCTCTCTTGTTGGGAAAAACATCATTTTTTTGAAGACGGGAGAGGGGATCGAACAAGATACCGGAGCTTACCTTCAGGAATTGCAAAAAGAGGGACAGGTTTTTTGGGACATTAAGCATAGTTTAATGGAAGTTAATCAAGGCTTTGATGATGCAATCAACGGAGCTTCACGTACGGAATCTCTATTTTATCTGGGGAAATCCATTCATTACAAACCATTTGATTATGAGAATCAAGAAGCCTATAGGCAGTTACTCCGTAGGCCATTTGAAGCGTTTGAGGCGGATGTTGGACCAAAGCAAATGACTGAGCGCGATGGCATTTTACACATCTCAAAGTCGGGCGTATATAACTATGACGGTCCGTGTATCATTGAGGAGCCTATCCCTTTACCAAGGCGACAGACTGTAAAAAAACAACCGAATAAGTGGTTTGAGTTGCCGCGAACGGGACGGGTAAACATCCTCGCTGTTCATGGGTTGCACGTATCATGTCACTCGATTCATGTTCGAACCCATATCTATGCAAGTTGGAAGCTATTTCTGGAAGCAAAAGATGGCGATGTCAAGGTTGATCCCGGTAAGAGAATCTTATCACATTATGTATTTATTATTGCAAGTCGCTCATTTCAAATGCCGGATCGATCTCTTCTAAGAGGGCATGGAGCTATTGCTATTTCAGTTCAGGGCGAAGTAAGTCTCGATGAAGGCACTTATCAAGCCGGGGAAGGGGTTTCAAAAGAGGAACTGGAAAAAGAGTTTAACCTCGACCTTGAGATAATTAATCACCCTAAAGAAGCACATAATAGACATTCCGGGTTCAAAAAAGAGTATTGCAAAGCGCTGCAAGAAAAAGATCTTGCCGGAATCAATAAGATATCAACTCTTCTTCGCATGTTTTTTGTTTCCGATCACATGGCAGATGATGAGCTATTTAACTATTCAGAGTGTCTTTCTTCACCCCTTGTGATGACAATGACACCGGCTAATGATGAAAGGCTCATCCCAAGTGTGACCGGGCGGCTTCAAGTGCGTGTATCAAAGGATAGTGCAAGCGTTGTGATTGAGAAGGTGAGCGCTCCCCTTATTAACAGAGAAAAAAAAGTCTCTATTTTAGTCATATCTGAGGGGAGACAGCGCTATGTAGGATCGGATATTTTCAGTTTGGGACATGCGTTATTTTTAAGTCGATCTGCTGATGTGCAGTTTCCGGATGCCGTGCATGGTTATTACACTAAAAAGAGAACTTTGTTGCGAGGAACGGTTAAAAACTATCATGAGCGGCGGCGGCCAACAAATCTGAGGAATCAAGCTCTAGATATTATTACCCCGGATGGAAGTGTACAGTTTGAGTCGTCACGTATTCATGTAGTAGCGGAAGTGAATATAGAAGCTCAAACTGTTAAGGGGCGTGGAGGTAAGGAAATTTCAATATCGAGTCGCTCAAGTCTTTTTGGAAAACAATCAAGTTATTCCGAGCGGCTGCTCCCTTTTACCATCACAGCAGATGAGCTGAATATCATAACGAAAAGTCTTCACATTGCCAATTTTATGTTTACCCTGAATCGGTTGGCTGTTGCAGCAGAGAAGATGTCGCTCGATCGGGAGATTGAACAGCATCGGTATAAAAAGAGTGGTTGGGGAGCGAGTATTTCAGTAGGCGTATTACCTGTGAGTGTTTCTCTAGACTCAAGTGATAAAAGAGTACATGTCGGACTCCCATTGACGAGTGCCGGGAGGGCAGTGACCACAAAGGGTAATGATGTGGCCGGCACACTTTTCTCTTCACATGCCCTTGCGCATGAAGCCAATCAAATTTATCAGCAGATGCTTGCAATGTCCTTATTTTCTGCTTCTGTAGGAGTTCACTATCAAGTTCAAAAAAAGTCTTTCCAAACCCTTGGGCCCGGTTTTCTGCATGCAGCGGAGATCACATTGAATGTGGCCTCACTTCGAATTGGTGGCGGGGTAGAAATTGTTGCAGATCGAGTCAGGGGAAATGTTCGGCATTTAAAAGAGGAAGCGATTCATTTGGAGCAAAAGACAAGTCAAACGCGTTTTGGAGTGTCAATGGGTATTGGACCCACACCATCTGTTGGTCTCTCCTTTTCGCACTCTGTCGGCCAAGAGCGCGAAAGGATCCCTCCTCAAATAAAAGTGAAACACTTTGATTGGCAAGTTGATGATTATGAGCAAGCTCCTGCTTATGAGAAGGAAGTGCTCTCTAAAGGAGTATCAATCTCTCAGAGTGATCAAGGGAGGATGATTGGTTTTACCTCACTCAAGAATGGGAGGGGAAAAAACTACCTTATTGCCGCCACTCAACTCGCAGAGGATCTCACGAGTCAATTTAGAGCAAACCATGAAGAAGTCGAAGTGAGAGATACGTATGTTATTGAAAAAAAGCCACTTTCAGAAGCGCCCGAAGAGGTAGAACCACCTACGGAAGCAGGCATCCAAAGTCAATCTGCGATCTCGGCAGGTGTCGAAGCGTGCTATGATAATAATATGCAGCTCATAAAAAGTCTCCCTGAGATGAGCTATTCGCTATTGAAAGAGATTTTTGCACCCGATTACCCAACGCGGACTAAGCAGCTTTCAGGTTTTGTCAAGAATACCGTCCCTAAAATATATGCAACGGCCACTTCCAAAATCTTTTGGGAAAACGCGGCTCAGCGCCTCTCGGATATGAGTGCTCGGGTGACATCACTTTCAAAAAGCGAGTTTGAATGGCATATCGTTTATTGGTCATCGCGTCTTGGTTGTGAAGTTGCAAGCGGAACTGCTGCCGTAAAAGGAGCCCGGTGGATTTCAAAAGCCGATCAGTTACTCACAATGATCTCAAGAACTCAGTTAGTAAGGAAGCCTCCTCAAGAGTTGATGGGAAAATTTGTTCATGACAAAAGCCGCGCCTATATACAAATGCACCCTGCTCACACAGGCGTGAAATGGCTAAGTCAACAGGAAATCGGCTCCTCGTTGTCACAGACTGCCTATGCTCATACAACAACAGTTCAAAACGCCCTTTCTATCATAAAAGATAAAACTATTTATCCCTCTCAGGCAAAACTTGGTTGGGGTGTCTGGATTTCAACCCGCTTTGAGCCCAATTTCGGAGAAGTTGCGTTTGTGTTTGATCGGACCGCTGTTGAGGGAATCCGGCCTTCTGCTTCCCAAGCTAATGCTTTGGGAACCCATCATTTTTGGACCGCTCTACCAACGCCGTTGCCAATCGCATCTGCAACAGGTGTTGTTGTTCTCAATCGAGCCGCTCAGCCGGCTCAAAGGCAAATTGTTGAGGCTGCCGATAAGGCCGGTGTTGCTCTCATTGACTCCAATACTTTTTTCAAAGCAGAAAAGATACGAGAACAAAAGATTGGGATCGTGGTTCCAAGAGCTTGGAAAGAACATAAAGGAGCTCCTGTTTATAAAGTTCCTAAAGTCGGACTTAATGGTAAAGAAGGAGCAAAAGATATTCCTCATTGGGCTAAAGGAAGCAAACCGTTTTCTTATGAAAGTGGGAAAGAGTTTGCCAAAAGGCTTATGAATGATAAATATGGAGCCGGGAACTATCCAACCGGTCCTAAGTCTGAATATAATCAGATTAAAAAATGGGGAGATCGATCTTGGGAATAGCTGATTATAACAGAGTATACCGAAATGATTGGGCATCAGAATATTGGCGGATGAAACAGAATTTTATGTTTGATCCGCTGGCTTTAAGCTTACGAAACGCAGCGGATGAAACCATCGTCCCTTGACTTCCTCCCCATGACTAAAGTCAGGGGATTCCTTTTCTCACGATCAGGAGTTTCCTTTAATCCGCCGACAACCTGCAAAATTACAGGATTACTTTCGTTTTGTATCGGAATCAGTTTCCAAGGCTATGGGTTTTTACGAAACCCTTTCCGTATGCCCTACGGTAATTTTGAAAAACTATTTTAGTTTAAATATATTTTAATTAATCTGCTAGGAAAAAAGCGGCTTATATCCCCACGCCTAAAGGCGGGGGTTTTACGCCGTCAGCGATAAATCGGCATTTGCATATTTACGGCCGTTTTTTTCTTTTTGAGTGGGCTTCTTCTAGTTTGAGGTATTTGTAGAATGACGTTTGGCTGTTGTAGAGGGCGATGATGAATCCCTCTTTACCGTCTCGGATTCCGAGCTTGAGAAAGTAGCATTTGAAAAAAGCGAATAGACTTGCAAAAAGAGCCCTCGAAAAGGAGCTCTTTTTTGTGTGTTGATGGTCAAGAGCGTAGAGGCTTGAGTAGTGTTGCATTTTATCGAGGAAGTCGGCAATTGATCGGTAGGAAAAGTGGTGAATATCGGCTTTGAGATCGATAATAGGGTGGCTATTTTCAAGCACTTTTTCGTGCACCTGATCATGGGTAAACTGCGTAGTCTCTCTATGAAAGAGGCGCACCTTGGCATCGGGATACCATCCCGCTCCGCGTATCCATTTGTGGTTGAAAAAATTTTTCCGATTAACGCGATAGAGAGAGTGTTTGTCTAGAGTCAGATGGGATAATTTGTCTCTTAGTTCCTCTGAGATCACCTCATCGCTGTCAAGAGAAAAAATCCAGTCATTTTGAGCAAGATGTATTGCGAGATTGTGGAGTGGGCCAAAACCGATAAAAGGGGAGTGATGAATCGTCACATTAAGATAGCGGGCTGCGATCTCAAGCGTCTGATCTGTCGATCCGTTGTCGAGAATGAGCACTTCATCAAAATCCCGGACTGACTCAAGTGCGCTTTGGAGCGTCTCTGCCGCATTTTTTGTGAGAATAGTAACTGTGATGTTTGCAAGTGTGTTCATTCCAATCATTGCATGATTTTAATCCACAAGTTGGTTAAAATACTAGCCCAGATTTCTCACACTATTTCGAGTGAAGGTGAGCAGGATGGTGCGTCAGATTTGGTCTTCCCGGGGCGAGAACATTGTCAAATAGACAAGACGAGCCCCGGGAAGGACGAAGATGACGTGACAGACTGCACAGATTCACCGA
>JAIPIG010000049.1 GCA_021734805.1 Simkaniaceae bacterium | reverse complement strand
GTTTTGCACCTCTTAAATAGAAAGGGACACCATCCCATCTCCAGTTATTGACAAAGAGTTTAAGGGCAACATATGTCTCCATTTGGGAGTTAGGATTGACTTTGTCTTCTTCTCGATATCCTTTAACTTCTTTACCTACAATCACACCTTTTCCATATTGTCCACGGACTGCATGGGATTCAAACGTCGTATCATTGAATGGAGCAATCGCTTGTAAAACTTTAACTTTTTCGTCGCGCACCGCATTGGAGCTGAGATTAACGGGGGGCTCCATTGCAACGAGCGATAAGAGCTGCATCATGTGGTTTTGGACAATATCGCGCAACAATCCCGATTCTTCATAAAAATTCCCACGCGTTCCAATGCCAATATCCTCTGCTACGGTGATTTGGATATGGTCGATATAGCGGTTATTCCATAAGTTTTCAAAGAGGGCATTTCCAAAGCGGAAAACAAGAAGGTTTTGAACGGTCTCTTTTCCAAGATAGTGGTCGATCCGGTAGATTTGTTCTTCGCTTAAATATTTTGTTAGCTCTGCTTGGAGGGCTTTGGCAGAGTCAAGATCGTGGCCGAAGGGTTTTTCAATAATGATGCGAGACCATTTTTCCTGTTCTTTTTCATAGTCATAGATGTGGCCGTTTTTATGAAGCTTTTGAACGATTTCGGGAAAGTAGCTCGGTTGTGTTGAAAGATAAAAAACGCGATTCCCCTTTGTCCCAAATTGCTTATCGAGTTTTGCTAAGGCATCCTTTAAGGCAATATAGCCTTCGTCTTTGTCAAAATCGGAGCGGTGATAAAAAATTTGCTCTTTAAAGGTCTGCCAAAGACCCTCGTCGATTGGTTTAACGCGAGAGTGTTCACTGATTGCCGTTTTCATCTCATCGCGGAACTGTTCATTGGTTTTTTCCCGACGAGCAAAACCGACGCAGACAAATTGGGCGGGAAGTTGTCCTTCGCGCTTTAAATTATAAATCGCCGGCATCAGTTTTTTGGCAGTTAAATCTCCGGTTGCCCCGAAAATGACGAGGATACACGGTTCAATATTTCTTTGGCCTTGGCCATTTTCTTGAAAAGGGTTTTGATTCATTTGATTGCAGCTCGCTTTTCTTAGATGAGAATTCTCAGGTTTTCCGGTGAGTGATGTTCAACCAGCCTTGTGCATCTTTGAAGAATAATCACAATTGAAGTTGTCGATCAAAAAACATTTTTATAAACACTAGCCTACAAAAATGTAAACTAATTATTTGTTATTTCTCAGCCTCGATGAGCTTCCAAATAGGATTGTAGGAGAACACTTGCACTAAGATAATCTTTAGCTTCTGCACGGTCTTTGCGATTGACGTTAGCATCGCGCATTGTGTTATTGACAAGCATAGAGGTGAGTCTTTCATCCCAATAGACAACTTTTTTACCGGAAGCGCTCTCTAAAAGAGCTCCAAACTCGCGCACCTCTCTGCTCATCTCACTCTCTTGCCCCGACATATGTAGAGGCAGTCCAATCACAAAAAGTTCGATGTCGCCTTTTGCTTTGACGGTTTCAATGAGATGCTCAATAGAGAGCTGCATTGTTTTTTTAGCTTCGATTGTTTTATAGGGGCTTGCAATAATTTTTGAGTCATCAGTGCAAGCAATGCCAATGCGTTTTCTTCCATAATCTATTGCAAAAATGCGGCTCATTTTTTCTTCCTATTTTTGAGGGCTGCTTGAATAAAGGCTTTAAAGAGGGGGTGAGGAGCTGATGGTTTAGATTGAAATTCAGGGTGGTATTGCACTCCAACCATCCAAGGATGATCTTTGATTTCGACAATTTCGCAGAGCTTAGATTTGGGTTCGATTCCTGAAATAAGAAGACCGTTTTCCTCAAAAGCTTCCGTATATTCTGAATTAAACTCGTAGCGATGGCGATGGCGCTCGCGAATTGTTTTTTTGTGATACGCGCGGTAGGTGAGCGATTTTTCATTGAGTTTACACTCGTAGGCTCCAAGGCGCATGGTCCCACCGAGAAATTCTTTGTTTTTTTGCTCGGCAAGCAGTGAGATGACGGGATCGGGTGTGGACGGATCGAATTCTGTCGAGTGGGCTTCTGTCAGCTTAAGAACATGCCGAGCAAATTCAATGACGATAATTTGCATGCCAAGACAAATTCCAAAATAGGGGATCTTATGTCGGCGTGCAAAATGGGCCGCTATGATTTTCCCTTCAATCCCCCGGTTACCAAAACCACCGGGAATGAGATACCCATCACATTTTTTGATGTCTTTATCACTTTTGATTTTATCGGCTTCCATGGGAATAATTTCAAGCTGCGCTTGATTGGATATAGCTCCATGTTTTAATGCTTCCATGACCGATTTATAAGCATCTTGATGATCGAGATATTTTCCGATCACACCTATGCGCACCGGTTTGTGAGCCTTTTTTTGCTTAGCGAGCATCTCTTCCCAGCTTTTAATATGACAGGCCCGTTTATTTAGATCTAAAAGATGGGAGATGGTTTGTTCTATGCGCTGTTTTTTTAATACGAGGGGGACTTCATAGACGTTTTCAACATCGGGAAGATCAAAAACACAGTCGCGATTGATGCTGGAAAAAAGAGCAATCTTGTCTTTAATATCCTCTCCTAACGACTCTTCACAACGGCAAATGACAATGTCGGGGATAATCCCGATACTTCTGAGGGTTTGAATCGAGTGTTGAGAGGGTTTTGACTTCACTTCTCCGGAGGATGGGAGATAGGGGACATAAGTGAGGTGGATGTTGATGCACTTACGGGGGTTTTCAAGTCTAAATTGCCGAATTGCCTCAAGGAAGGGTTGAGATTCAATATCGCCGACCGTTCCGCCGATTTCAATGAGCACGATATCGATTTTTTTTTCATGATCACACACATTTTTAATGCGCGCTTTGATCTCATCAGTGACATGCGGAATCACTTGCACCGTTTTACCTAGATAATCACCTTTGCGCTCTCGCTTAATGACGCTTTCATAAATCTGCCCCGAAGTAGCATTGGAGGCTTTGCTAATAGGGGAGTTGGTATAGCGATAATAATGGCCTAAATCGAGGTCCGTTTCAGCTCCGTCGTCCGTGACATAGACTTCGCCATGTTCGTAAGGATTCATCGTCCCGGGGTCGACATTGAGATAAGGATCGAGCTTGAGAATGGCTATTTTAAGCCCTTTTCCCTCTAATAACTTTGCAATCGATGCGGCCGTGAGCCCTTTGCCTAATGAAGACAGAACGCCACCGGTTACAAAAATAAACTTTTCATGCATAAAGGCCTCCGAAAAGTGAGAGTGTAAAGGCATAAGAGACAAATTTCAATAGGTTCTTTTGTGATCGAGAAAAAGACGGGGCGTGGAAGTAAAAAAAAAGACCCGGTTCTTTGGTTAGAAAGAACCGGGATAGCTTATCTAGATGGGGTTAAGAATGAGGGAGGGAAACCTAGATAAGCCACAAGTCCATTTTTAGTGACTTCTTCGATTTATTGCAATCAAAACTTAAAAATCTGCTTTGAAACTCGACTTTGCAACTTAATTAGTGGACCTGCTTGCCGCGGTCTTTGCTCTAGGACGTTCGACCTACGGTCGAACTAGGAGATTAGAACAAATATCTCGAGTCCCTCGAACTCAAAAAAGTTACAAAATTCTTACATCACAGTGCAGCCGCTTTCTTGTTTAGTCGAAAATTCGTCAATTGCAGAACAGATAGCTTGGGACCGATTCAGGGCAGTTCCGCCTGTTTTATCATCAGAACTCGCAACTATGCCTCGAACTTGTGTGTGTGTATTGGCGCGCATTTCAGTTACTCTGTCTGCAAGAGTTTCAGGGAGATTGTCTCTTATGGATGATAAATAATTTTTAACCAAGGTGGTCGCTTCTTCATTAGTCGCTGCTTTCAATGAATCTTTTATAATTTGATCCGGCGCTTCATTTTCTAGTAATGCATCGCGTAACACGTCTGTTATACAAGGTGCTGATGCTGCAGAAGTTTTTTCTTCTTTTTTCTCTTCACCTAATTTTTCTGAAGGTTTTGATTCAGAAAGAGGTGCTAGTGGTTTTTGCGTCCTAGATCGAGCTAGAGCAAGCGAAGATTCTGAGCCAAATGCTGTGATAGTCGATTTTAGTGCTGCGACTCTTCCGTACAGAATGAAAGCTTTCGGATCGCCGGGACGACTGTTCTTTGCAGTCTTTTCTTCATGATTTATCAAGACGGTTATCATTTTATTTTTAGTATCATTGAGTTCGTCCGGACGTTCATCTTTTATTTTTGATAAAAACGTGGTAACAATTTTTGTTGCCTTCTCATCAGTTTCAGCTCTGATTGCTTCCGTTAAAGTTGGGCCGGTATGTATCCTTGGCGGAGCTAACTCAATTCCGGGTAAATTGCTTATTGATGCCATAAAAAAAACCTCTTTTAATATTATTATTTATAATAATAATTATAACATATTTTAATTAAATAATCTCATTTTATGTGGTTTGCTGTTTTTTTGAAGAGGTGTTGTTTAGTTCGTTGATAATTATGGTGTTAGAATAGAGCTCGGACTTGCTTTGTTGCATAATTCGATAAACTATCAGGTTATTGACCAGAAGGACTTTAACAACCACAGAGAGCACAGAGTACACAGAGAAAAATCAAGAAAATGCACATTCCGGTGCCTCTGTGAGCTCTGCGCTCTCTGTGGTAAGAACTAATAATGAGCATGTTAGATAAAAATGAATTATGCAACAACGCCGCTCGGACTGCAATCTACCTACTTTAAGCTGAAGCTCTCATACGGCCCGGGCGGATAGTGATAGCTAATAAAGTCGGGTTAAAAGACGGTTACATCACGGTGCAGCTGTCTGTGGGAGAGTTAAAGGTGTCAATCGTAGCTATTAGGTTCTCAATTCTCTCTTTCTGTAGCTGAAGTAACATAGACCTACCGGTTCTCTCAGTTGAGGCGATGGATTGATTGCATTTTTCTAGCTTTATGTTGAGGTTTTCTGTCATCTTGCTCTTTGTGCTTTCGATATTTTCCGGTTTAACCGCCGTTAAAAAATCCAAAATGACTCTAGAAGCTTTTTTATCTGTTTCGGATTTAATTGCCTCGTTAATTACTCCCTTGGGATTGTTTGTAGGAGGACTAAAAAAAGCGCCTATCGATGCATCGGTCGTAGAGGTTCCCGAGATAATAGGTGTGTGTGTTGAGTTTAATGACATTATAATAAAAACCATATTTTTAATATTATTCTAAATAAATATTATATCATATTACTGAATAATAATTTATGTTTTTATGTAATTTAGTTTGATTGTAGATGACTTGCTGTCAGTTAGTTGAGTTTTTCTGAAAAATAACTCCATAAGTAGTTTGTTTTCAATGGTTTGGGTTTTTTAGTGAGGTGTTGTTTAGTTCATTGACAATTATGGTGTTAGGGACGTAAACTGGTGCTTCATTTACTGAAGGATGATTTTTACGTGGTAGTCAGTATTTTTGATCTCTTTTCCATCGGGATTGGCCCGTCGAGCTCGCATACGGTGGGGCCCATGAGGGCTGCAAGACGTTTTGTTGAGCTGCTTGAAAGTCACAATATTTTAAAAATTACAGAGCGTATTGATGTTGAGCTGTTTGGATCACTTGCCATGACCGGGATTGGGCATGGGACCGATAAGGCGATTTTGCTTGGCCTTGCCGGGTATGCTCCGCAAGATGTTCCTTTAAATGTCGTTGATCGGCTGCCGGGAGATGTGAAGTGTTCTAAACAATTGACTCTTTTAAGTGGGCACTCCATTCAATTTGATCTCGATCACAATATGATTTTTCACAAGGGTAAGCGTCTGCCCTACCACTCGAATGGACTCCGTTTTCAAGCCTATGGTCCGGGCAGCAAAAAGCTCATTAAAGAAGTCTATTTTTCAGTGGGTGGGGGGTTCGTTGTCAGCTTGGATGAGACCAAAGTGAAAGAGGTTGAAGGGCATGTGACCGTTCCGTTTCCTTTTAGAACATTTAAAGAGCTTAAAGAGCATTGCCTCAAGCACCACATGCGCATTGATCAAGTGATGATGGAAAACGAAAAGACATGGCACACGGAAGAAGAAGTGAAACAAAGACTCTTGCAAATTTGGGCTGTGATGCAGGAATCGATTCAAAATGGTATGAAAAATGAGGGAGTTCTTCCCGGCGGACTCGATGTGCATAGGAGAGCCTTTGGTCTTCATCAAAAGCTTGAGGAAAGTCAAGACCGAGATCCGCTCCATGTCATTGATTGGGCTTCTATGGTTGCGATTGCCGTGAATGAAGAAAATGCCGCAGGTGGTCGAGTCGTGACAGCGCCAACAAACGGTGCCGCAGGAGTTATCCCCGCAACATTGTTTTATTATCGCAAATTTGTTCCCGGGTATTCAGAGGAGAGTGTTTGCCGCTTCTTGTTAACTGCGGGGGCAATTACTATTCTGTATAAGTTTGGAGCCTCAATCTCAGCAGCTGAAATGGGGTGTCAGGGCGAAATTGGAGTGGCCTCTTCTATGGCTGCCGGTGCTTTAACTGCAGTGATGGGCGGTACTCTTTCGCAAATTGAAAATGCAGCTGAAATTGCAATGGAACACCATCTTGGAACGACATGCGATCCGATCGGTGGACTTGTTCAAATCCCCTGTATTGAGCGCAATGCAATGGGTGTCGTTAAAGCGATTAATGCCTCTAGGCTTGCTTTAAGAGGGAGCGGAAAATACCGGGTTTCTTTAGATGAAGTGATCGGTTCCATGAGAGAAATTGGAAATGATATGCATGCCAAATATAAAGAGACGTCGACAGGAGGGCTTGCAACCAATGTTCCTCTCAACGTCCCCGAGTGTTAAAAGAGACATTTTCTAACTATCTTGATACTGCTGCGCGCAAAGCACCACATGCAACTGCGCATACGCAACCTACGACACGTATTGCAGCGTAGCATAAAGTAGCGCCTCCTACATATCCAGCTGTGTGAGCGCACGAATCATCATCTGATCTTCTTATGGCTACTAATTCCCGTGGTCCTATAGTTTCTCGTATACCATCTAAACATCCTTGGCCGCAGCTTTTAGCGCAACTTGGTGATTTATCTGTATCTGATGCCGGAAGCGCAGTAGTAGATACTGCCGGTCTTATTTGAGGCGATGTTGCCGCATCTTTAGGTGCTGCTAAAGGTGCTGTTGCAGAAGCTTTACTTGCAGATTGAATAGCGGCTAGTGCCGCTTTTTGTGTTGGTGATGCTTTTGGTTCTCCATTAGAATGATCAACTGAATCAAATCCAACACCGGCTGCCGGGTGGCTTGTATTAATTATTGGCATAATTTTATCCTTTTTTTTAATTAAAATATTATTATAAATTAAATTATATCAGTATAATTAAATATTTTAAAACATTTAATTTAAACTAATTTTAATATACTTATTTTCAGTAGTTTAATAATAGTTTACACCTCTCGTATGGGGGCGCTATTTTCAAAAATAAAGACGCATTTGAGGCTTTGACTCGCTCAAATGCGTCTTTTTTTGGAAATGGCGTAAATTCTGAGTGATCCGACTCAAATTTGTGAGAAATGCGGGTTAGGCGGTGTTGTATCTTTGGTCAGAGAGAGCTGCATCGAGTGCTGCAAGGAATTCTTCTTTACTCATCGTTATTATGGGTAGATGAAGTGAGTTATAGCAAGTGTGGATTTCAAACAGATTTTCCGATGAGGGACGGACTTTGATCTTCAAGCCGGGGGAGAGCAGGGCATTACCGGTAATGACCCTTACAAATTTGACTCTCCACTCGTCATCTGAAGAATTGATTGCTTCCTTAAGCCAATCGAACTTTATAGGATCAACATCGCCTTCAGTTTGAATTGCACCTAAAAGAGCTTCTTTTGAAACAGGCAATCCTTGAAGGGTTGTAGAAAAAACTTCTGTTCCGTTAGAAATGAGCAACTCTCTTAATTGAGTATTTATTCCACAGAGAAAAGCTTCAGCCGCTTCGACATAAGTTGCCGGATATCCTTTAGCATCCTCTAGCGCCTCCTCATTTGTACACCCCATAGCAGCTGCATATGCGCTCTGATGCTCTTCAGATGGATCGAGGATGATATCTCTTAAAGGTTTGAAGGTTGGATCAATTGATGCAAGGATCTCGGCAATAGATCTTTCTTTTGCATCATCATCGGCTGCTTCATGTAGCGCAAGGACCATTTCAAAAAACTTTGGACTGAATAGAGATCCTGTCACGAATCGATCAGTTCTTTCTTGGTTTTTTTCGGCAAGAAGGGAATAGAATCTCCCTAAATTAGCTAGGATGATCTTGTCATCTTCAACTGAAATAGTAGGGACTTTGGTGTCTCCAAGTGGAATTGCCCTTTTAGAAACAAGGGACTCCATCAGCGTTGTGATAAATTGTTTTGTAACCCCCCCAAGATCGACAGCCCGTGGGCTGTCAATGAGATAAATTCTTTCGGGGAACCCTTGTTCCAGAATTGTATTCAAATAGGCCAGTGGGTTGGCTCTTACGTCATCAAAAGTGCAATAAAATGTTCCATTCCTTGAAGAAAAGGTGCCCGGCAAAACTTCGGTAGCTAAGGAGAGCTCTTCAACTCGAGCCATGCGAATCATATCTCGAATGCGTCCTGCTTCCGGTCCCGATGCTCTTGAAATCACAGATGCGCGAAGAGCCGAATCGACTGTCCATTCACAACTCTGAAATAAAAATTCAAGAATGTCAGCATAGCCTCCTCTAGAGGCTTCAAGAATGATCTCCCTTCTACGCTCTCTGTTACTAATAGTTCGTCCATTAGATAATAAATAGCGGATTACATCTAAATACCCTTTATTAGCAGCATTTATTACGGCTGTTCCTAAGTCGTTTTCGCTAATAGCTCGACTTTGCAACTTTTAGTTGCCTAACTCAAGCAGCCTGAAGTACCCGCCTCACTATATCATCCAGCCAATCCACTATTTCCGGAGTTATATTTTCTAAGGAAGGGGTGATTTTGGCCTTCCCGGAAATTAAATTAT
>JAIPIG010000048.1 GCA_021734805.1 Simkaniaceae bacterium | reverse complement strand
ATTTTCATGATGTTCATAATCGAGTCAAAACGGCTTCTTCTTGAGTGAAATAACCGAAATTGGTATGAGTCAGACTTATAGTATTTAATTTTTTGATTCTCGATGAGTAAGCCATTCACTTTTTTGCATCAGCACAACGTTCAGTATCTCGATAGTCTCTATCAGAGTTATTTGAAAGACCCCTTTTCTGTGGATGAGACATTCCGCATTTTTTTTGAGGGGGTTGATTTTGCGCGTAGTGCGGAAGGGGTAGGTGGAGGCGAGATCGATCGCCACTACAAGATTTTTCAACTTTTAAGAGGCTATCGCCGCTATGGGCATCTAGAGGCCCATATTAATCCTTTGCAGCAGCAAAGGCCGGCGCCTTGTCCCTATTTGTCCCTCGATCATTATGGACTTTCCGATAAAGAACTCTCACAGGATTTTCCAACGCTTGGCCTTCTTCCTGAAAAAAATGCGCCGCTTCAAAAGATCATCGACCGGCTTCGAGCGCTTTATTGCTCAACGGTAGGGCTTGAATCGACTCTAATTGATTGTCCGGAAACAATGGATACGATTTATGAGGCATTTCAGCATCGCTTTGAAGCGCCTTTCTCCCCGGAGGAGAAAAAGAGTTTTTATCGCCGGACGGTTGAGTCGGAAGAGCTTGAAATTTTTATCAATAAGACCTATCCCTACATTACCCGTTTTTCCATCGAGGGGGGAGAGAGTTTTCTGTCCATGGTGATCGACATGGTTAACAGGGCTTGTGAAATGGGGGTTGAGGAGATTGTCGTAGGCATGGCCCATCGCGGCCGTATTAATTTGCTCGCCAATGTGATGGGAAAACCTCTCTCGGAAGTCTTTTATGAGTTTGAATCGACGTATCTTCCTTCTACCGATCTTTGTAATGATCTCAAATACCACAATGGTCTTGTTCGTGATGTGAAACTCACTTCAGACAAGACGGTCAAGATGACACTGATCAGCAACCCCAGCCATTTGGAGTCGGTAGATCCGGTGATCGCGGGAGCGACCAAAGCGCGTCAAACTCTTTTGGGAGAAGCTCAAAAAGTGCTTCCTCTTGCCATCCACGGTGATGCCGCTTTTGCAGGGCAGGGGGTTGTCTATGAGACGATGCAGATGTCGCGTGTGCGCGGATTTGAGGTAGGAGGCACGCTGCATATCGTTGTGAATAACCAAATCGGCTATACGGCAGGCCCTGACGAATCCCGCTCGACTTATTACTCTACAGAGATTGCCCGCGCTTTTTCTTACCCCGTTTTTCATGTGAATGGGGAGGATATCGAAGGGTGCATTCGCAGTATGCGCCAAGCGCTTGAAATCCGTCAAACCTATGGCATTGATGTCATTATCGATTATAATTGCTATCGGCGCATTGGCCATAATGAAGCCGACGAAGTTTCTTATACCCATCCGGTTGATTACAAGTTCATTAAACAAAAGCCACTCATTAGTGAGATCTACAAAGAACAGTTATTCAAAGAAAATATTCTCGATGCCGCTACAGTGGAATCGATGAAAAAAGAGGTTATCGCCCGCCTTGAAAAGGCGCATGCTGAGACAAAGGCGATGACAGAGCGCACCATGAAAGAGCCAATTCATTTCGATCTTCTTAAACCGGTTGATACGCGTGTTGAAGAGTCAATTTTGTTCGATCTTTTTGAGCGGGCGCGCCGCATTCCTCATGACTTTCATCTCAATCCCAAACTCAAGCGCATTTTAGATGCGAGGGAGCAAATTTTAACGGCTCCAAAAGAGCAGCCGCTCATCGATTGGGGCTTTGCTGAGACGCTCGCCTTTGCCTCTCTTTTAGACCGGGGGATTGACGTGCGCTTGACGGGGCAGGATTCGATCCGAGGGACCTTTTCTTCGCGCCACGCCGCTCTATATGACTATGAGACGCAACAGCCCTATTTTCCTTTAGAACATTTAAGTGATAAGCAGGGGCGCTTCACCATTTGCAATAATATTCTCTCGGAGTTTGCTTGCCTTGGCTTTGAGCTTGGTTACTCGATGGTGCACAAAGGGGGGCTGACGCTTTGGGAGGCGCAATATGGCGATTTCTTTAACGGAGCGCAAATTATCTTCGATCAGTACATCTCTTCACTCTATGATAAATGGGAAGATACGAGTGCATTAACGGTCCTTCTCCCTCACGCGATGGAAGGGAAGGGCTCTGAGCACTCTTCTGCGCGCTTAGAGAGGCATTTGCAAATGGCCTCTAAAGACAATATGCTCATTGCGTATCCATCAACAGCCGGGCAATACTTCCACTTGCTCAGGCGTCAAGCGATACGGCAGCCCGGTGTACCGCTGATTGTCATGACTCCCAAGAGCCATTTGCGTTTTCAACCCTCCTTTTCTTCAGTGAAAGATCTCACTCAAAAAAGCTTTGAGGAGGTCCTTGATGATCCCAATCAACCTCACAATGCACGCAGGCTTATTTTATGTTCAGGCCACGTCTATTACGATTTAACGAAAAAACGTGAAGAGCTCAAGCTTGAGCAGGAGATTGCCATTATCCGTATTGAACAGCTCTATCCTTTACATCGCGATAAAATCACCCGGATTTTGGAGAGCTATTCTCAAGCAAAAGAGTATCTCTGGGTCCAAGAAGAGCACCGCAATCAGGGCGCCTGTGATCATATGTTTACCTATTTTAGAGAAACCTTGAATGATCGCTATCCCTTTAGATATGTGGGGCGTCCTGCAAGCCCCGTCCCGGCTGCCGGATACTCTATTCTCCATTACCGTGAGCTTGAAACACTTTTAAATGAGGCCATTGCATGAGCGAAGAAATTAAGGTGCCCGAATTTGGCGAATCCATCACTGAGGCTGTCGTTGTTCAGCTGATTAAAAAATCGGGGGATTATGTCGAAAAAGGGGAAGATCTGATCGAATTGGAAACCGATAAAGTCAATTCAGTGATTTCTTCTCCCGCATCAGGTGTTGTGTCGCTAACGGTCGATCTCGAGGCAAGGGTGAGCGTAGGGCAAACGATTGGATCTATTGACACCTCGGCTCAAAAAACAGCCTCCCTTCCGCCTGAAGAGCCTCCAAAACAGGCAGAGCCTGAAAAGATCGCTCCACCACCCGAACAACCGGCCCGTTCAGAAGCCCCATCAGCCCCGTCGGCTCGATCAACTCCCGATCAGTTTCTCAGCTCGCTCACCAAGTCGCCGATTCCCGAGCGGGGTCCCGATCACCCTGTAGCGCCTTCCGGCCGGCGGAAAAAAATGAGCTCGCTGCGCAAAACCATCGCCTCGCATCTCGTCCGGGTCAAGAATGAGACGGCCATGCTCACCACCTTTAATGAGATCGATATGTCCGAAGTGATGCGCATTCGGACGCATGAAAAGGATGACTTTTTAGAAAAACATGGCGTTAAGCTCGGATTCATGTCGTTTTTTATTAAGGCTTGCGTTCATGCATTGAAGGCCTTTCCCGATGTGGGAGCGGCGATTGATGGAGACGATATCGTCTATCCCGAGCATCTTGGCATTGGCGTAGCCGTATCGACAGAACGTGGTCTGATGGTCC
Organism: Simkaniaceae bacterium; assembly: GCA_021734805.1. Taxonomy (NCBI): domain Bacteria; kingdom Pseudomonadati; phylum Chlamydiota; class Chlamydiia; order Parachlamydiales; family Simkaniaceae; species Simkaniaceae bacterium. The sequence goes on along the minus strand of JAIPIG010000048.1, from coordinate 5,544 downwards.
CCGTCATTAAACACTGTGAAGAGCTCTCCTTCTCGGATATTGAAAAGGCACTTCAAGTGTATGCAGGCAAAGCGCGTGAGGGTAAAATTCCCCTCGATGCGCTGAAAGGGGGATGCTTCACCATTACGAACGGCGGCGTTTTCGGCTCTCTTGTTTCCACCCCCATTATCAATGCGGGCCAGAGCGCGATTCTAGGGATGCACGCTATTCAAAAAAGAGCCGTTGTGGTTGATGATCAGATTGTGATTCGCCCGATGATGTATCTTGCCCTTAGTTATGATCATCGCATCATTGACGGCAAGGAAGCAATAGGCTTTCTTGTGCATATCAAAGAAAACCTCGAAGAGCCCTCAAGGCTTCTTCTCGATTTTTAAACTTACCTTACGTAAAAATGAGGATTTAGCGATGCATGATCTCATTGTGATTGGTTCAGGCCCCGGCGGCTATGTTGCCGCTATTCGCGCAGCACAACTGGGGCTTAAAACGGCGATTGTTGAAAAAGACCCCATGCTAGGTGGAACTTGCCTGAATGTAGGCTGTATTCCCTCCAAATGCCTTCTTTATTCCTCACACCTCTATCATTTACTCCATTCTGAAGGGGGCGTGCATGGGATCAAAGTCGATAACCTGTCACTTGACTTTGGGCAAATGATGCAACGCAAATCGTCCGTTGTGAAAAGCTTCAATGAGGGGATTGCCTACCTCATGAAGAAAAATAAAATCGAAGTGATTCAAGGGCATGCGGTATTTATCGAACCTCACAAGATTAAAGTGGGTGAGTTAGCCTATGAAGCCAAGCATTTTATCATCGCAACCGGATCGATTCCTACAGAGCTCCCCTTTCTCCCTTTTGATGAGCGGCGTATTCTCTCTTCAACCGGTCTCCTTTCCCTCAAAGAAATCCCTGAAAAGCTACTCGTTCTCGGAGCCGGAGTGATCGGTGTTGAGCTGGGGTGTGTCTATGCTCGCCTTGGGAGTCAAGTTGAGTTTGTCGAGTTTTTGGATCGCATTTGTCCTACGCTTGATCGCGAACTCTCTGCTTCTTTTCAAAAAATCCTCGAGAGTCAAGGCCTCTCTTTTCACCTCAACACTAAAATTGAGTCGGCTGATACCCAAGAAGGTCTAACACTTAAGAGCGGCTCTCAGACATTTTCGGGAACACATCTTCTCGTTGCCGTGGGGCGTCGCCCCTATACTCAAAATCTCGGCCTGGATCAGATCGGAATAACCCCTGATCCCAAGGGCTTTATCCCCATTAATAACCGCTTCCAAACAACCCAACCGCACATCTATGCGATTGGGGACGTCGCAGGAGGTGCGCTTCTTGCCCACAAAGCCTCAGAAGAGGGAATAGCAGCAGCAGAGCTCATTGCAGGTCAAACGGCGCATATCGAGTACATCGCAATCCCGAGTGTGATCTACACCTCGCCGGAAGTCGCCTCAGTCGGGTTTACGGAAGAAGAGCTCAAAGAGAAAAAGATTTCCTATACGACATCGAAATTCCCGCTCAAAGCCAACTCAAGAGCCCGAGCCATTCATGCCGACGCAGGGTTTGTGAAACTCATCACAGCGAGCACAGGCCATCTTCTCGGTGCCCATATCATTGCAGAAAATGCCGGCGAATTAATTCACGAATGCGCCCTTGTCCTCCACAAAAAACTCAAAACAAGCGATATCGCCCACACTTCCCACGCCCACCCAACCCTCGCCGAAGCCATCAAAGAAGCCGCGCTTGAAAAACCCATCCACACATAAAAAAAAGGAACCAACCCTAAAGTTGGTTCCTTTCGTTTAGAAAATACAATGCTAATTACTCTTCTATAGAGCGTGTACTCACATTGTCCGAGGAGCGATCAGGTGCTGCATCTAAAAAAGAATTTGCTCTTTCTCTAGAGTTTGAAGTTGCTGCAGCAGCCGGTGAACTATCAAAATCTAGTCCTAAAGAACTGAGACTAGAATTGCTGCTGAAAGCACCCTCTGAAGGGTTCGATCTAGGGCTTGAACGTGCTTGTCTAAAGCTATCTAGAAAAGCACCTGCCGATTCATGGGATGTATCTCCTCCCCTAGCTATATCGATAGTTGCCTTAACGGAGCTGATATAATCTTCATGTTGTGCTTTTACGATGTTAGGCTCTTCTCCGAAGAAACATTGAGCATATGTCAGCTGGGCAGTGACCATAGTCGGCGCAATAGGTTTTTTGCTATCGATATAGAAAGGATCTTTACAGTCAAAGAGGGCAGCAACACTGCTAATAAGAAGCCTAGAACCTTGAATAGCTAACGATCGACCGGCAACTTCTTGTTTCAATTGAAGGTCGAGTGTTTTATATGCAGTTCGGAAGTCTCTATAAGCTTCTGTGGCCTTATGGTTAGCTCCGAGAAGCTCAGCCTGTTCTTTTCTTTCTAATTCTGATTCAATGGCTGTAACAGCTCCTGCTAAAACAAAAATAGCTCGGAGAAGACCAAATGAGAATCGAACGCTATCTACGGCAAGACCGAGTGTCATACCAACTAGAGAGAGAATGATCATTGCAACGTTTTTGACTTTTCCAAGAGCAATTAATGAGATGCGGGGGAAGTCAACAACAAGGCGAATAGAGAAGCTGAGCAATGGTTTTAATACGGCCCCAAGGGTGATTCCTAAAACGCCTCCGGCAATTCCCATGGCTCCGGCTGCAACAAACCCAATACAGCGAATGGAAGCGGCTGCAATCGCGGCGGGAATATGTGTGAAGGTATGATTTACAAAGGGTTGAGCCGATGAACAAGATAAAAGAGCTTGAGCTAAAAAGCGAGAAGCGTTTTGTCCCGCATTCATCCCATCGATCATGCAGTTTTTTAATTGATTCAACATTTTCTTAGCTTTAGGCGCCTCATCGGGAGTTGTAATGCGATCGAGATGGAAAAGCTCACCTGTCATGAAGTGGGCCGAATTGATGGACTGAACCACCAAATCCCCATAATATTTGAGATCTTGAATAAATCCCATCCCGGCAAGCGCGGGATCTTTTTGGATGGCGATTGATGAACGATCTGCCTGATTAACTCCGAACAAGGGAGCAAGGTTATGCTCCTTATGTGAGCCCGTAGCGGCAGCATATGCCTCTGTTAATTTCATAATATCCTCTTTTTATTACGTCTTATTAATATCAATGTAAATATTCTATCAAAAATGATGATTTAATTCTAATGTTAGTTGTTGATTTTTAATTAATTAGGTAAAGAAATTATTTTAATTAATTAACTGTTACATTATCGATAATATTGATATAATTGGAGGGTAAGATGAAGCAATTCATCATAGATAATAAAATATAATAACTAGGGAGGATAGTCCCATGGAAACAACGGATGATAATATGCAGCTGAGAGCACGTGTTGCGGCTCTAGAGTCTAAATTAGACCATCTTGAGATGGAGCTGATTTATTTAAATCAGATTCTGATCGATTGCGGTTTTCCACACGGGGTTCAAACACTCAAAGAAACCGTTGAAGAGGTGATCAGCGAGAATTCACAAGAGGGATATGAGCGGGCAAGGCGCCTTGAGGATCAGGATCTATCTTGGTAGGATTTTAAACTCATTCCTTAGTTCAAAAAAGCAGCTTTTAACAGCTGCTTTTTTATTTTTAAACCGCTTAAAATCAATTGATTATCATTATGCTCAGTGCCGATTAAAAAAAATTATTCTATTGAAAATATTCATTCTTTGCGCTTTAATAGTCCCCATTAAAAGGAGTGACTCTCTCAAATGGCCCAAATACAGTTCAATGATGAAGATCCCGTAGAAATTCCCGATGGTGCTGCAATCAAGGATTTTTGTGAAGAAAACGGCGTTCCTTTTGGGTGCGAAGAAGGCGTTTGTGGGACTTGTATTATTGAGGTCGAGGAGGGAATGGAAAATCTCTCTGAATTCACTCAGGAAGAGGAAGACTTCTTAGGGGACATGGACCAAGAGAGACTTGCTTGTCAGTGTAAAATCAAAGGCGGATGTGTCAAGGTAAGGTATTAATATGAGCGACCAAATCACACGAGAAATGACGATAGATGATATTTTTTCGACCTTTCCCGAAAAAAGCCAAAAGCTTGCTCAGGAATTGACAAACTCAGGTCTTCACTGTGTCGGCTGTTCGGCCTCGACATGGGAGACTCTCGAGGCGGGGATGCTTGGGCATGGGTTCTCTGATGAGGATATTGATTCCCTTATTGGCAATCTCAATGCGATTTTAGAAGAGGAAATTGATCTCTCTACGATTACAATGACAAAGAGAGCTGCCGATAAGTTTTTAAAGATTCTCAAAGAAGAGGGAAAAGAAGGGTATGCCCTTCGCTTTGGAGATAAACCGGGTGGATGTAGTGGGTATGAGTATCTTCTCGACTACTCAGAGCTCCCAAGCGATGAGGATGAGATTTTTGAATCTAACGGCATATCCATCCACGTCGATCGCTCGATGCTTTCTCGCTTGATGGGTTGTGAAATTGACTACCTCGATGGCCTCAATGGATCGGGATTTAAAGTCTCAAATCCCAATGCCAAAGGGTCATGCAGCTGTGGAAGTTCTCAGGCTTATTAACCTCGACTTTATACATTTTTCGGCGCGATTTTCACAATCTTTTGACATACAATCGGTTACTAATTCCTGTAATGGCGTGTTCAAGCCGATTGCAGGAATTAGTAACCGATTGTATGTCAAAATCTTGCAAAACTTGCGTCCGAAAAATGTACAAAGTCGAGTTAACGATGATCATCATCATGTCGTGCGTTAATAATCATTATGAGATTTCCAACGGTTAATTCCGTATCACGATTAATGATCTCTTTTCGAATCCCATCTCGTTTTAATATTCTTAAATAATCTTCAAAATCTGTTTTTGAAATGCTTAGAAATTCTGTTAGTTGACCAAGAAGTTCATTTAATTCTCCTTGTTCTCCCCTTAAAGTAGCTCGGGGGAGTTTTTCTTTTATAGAATCAATAAGAGCTGTAGCATTCACCTGAATTGATTCATATGTCAAAACAAGGTCAAGATCATTTGTGAATCTGTGTTTTAGTAACGCTTTAAAAAGATCTGAGTTAGTTGCATTCAACAGGGGATTTTCTTGGATGGATTCAGGTGAAGCGCTTCTAGGTGAAAGTGGGGATGCAGCAGCCGGTTGCCTAGGAGTTTGTCTACTATTGTCATGAAACAAGGCATCTGCACGAGATGGAACTTCTTCTATGTTATCATCTGCAGGATGAAGACCAACCCCTGTCCATGAATTGCTATTTAAACTAACGAAATCATCATCATGATCTTGTGCAGAAGAATGTCTTGAGCTTCTAGGGGAATTATCTATTGTTCGAGATTCAGAATCACCTCGTTGAGATCTCTGCTCAAAAATACTATCACTTAAATCTGATTGAGAACTGGGGGAGATTGAAGCAGGGGCGCTTCTTTGACTTCTATTGTCATTTTCAGATCTGTGGGAGAGGCCTGAAATAGAGGCTGTGTCCTGATCTCCATCAGTACTTTCAGCCGGAGAGGGGGCCGGTTCGGGACGATTTGAG
>JAIPIG010000047.1 GCA_021734805.1 Simkaniaceae bacterium | reverse complement strand
AGAGAGTCCATAGTTTTACCGTTTGTGCTTGATAACCAAACAGTATGAATGATTGAGCGCTCTCTATCAATTTTTTTCTTGTCCAATCCTATGATCGATGAGCGTCAGCGAGTTGATCATAAAATTGTACAAAGTCGAGCTGACATGAGGGTCTGACTTTTCTTTAATCTCAGCTAAGAGTTGTTCTCTTGGGTCTATTGGTGTTGGGCTTGATACTGATGCAGCCATAGCGCCTTTAGATGGTATTGGTTTATTTACTCGGTCAATGTCAAAAAAATAATTTAATTGCAATCAGTTTAGTTTAAGATTTCATGACTAAAGGCGCGTGGCGCTCGCGCTCTTTTAGCGGGTCGGGGATTGGAATAGCTGCAATCAGTTGTTTTGTGTAGGGGTGGACAGGGTTTTGATAGAGTTCTTGAGTAGGGGCCATTTCGACAATGTGCCCTTGATACATGACCGCAATGCGTGTTGTAAGAAATTTCATCATTGAAAGGTCGTGTGAAATAAAGAGAAAGGTCAGATTGATCTTTTGGCGCAGTTCGATGAGGAGGTTAATGATCTGGGCCTGAACAGAGACATCCAGTGCTGAAATGGACTCATCAAAAATGATAAATCGAGGGGAAAGGGCCAATGCTCTTGCGATGCAAATGCGTTGCCTCTGTCCACCGCTGATTTCATGGGGATAGCGGCCGAGCACTTCTGATCGCAACCCAACGAGATTTAAGAGCCGGATCATTTGCGATTGCGTTGCATGAAATGATGAGGCGTTTCGATGAATCAAATGAGGTTCGGTTAAAATTTCTTGGATGGTCATGCGGGGATTTAAACTCGAAGAGGTGTTTTGAAAAACGAGTTGGATTTCGCGGCATAGTTTAAAATGTTCTTCTTTAGTTGGATGGAGAAGATTTATTCCATCATAATGAATCGATCCGCTTGTGGGGTGTAAAATGCGGACAAGCGTTTTTGCTAAGGTTGATTTACCACAACCGCTCTCACCAACGAGACCAAGGACTTCCCCTTCGTAAATTGTAAAACCGGCATGGCGTACGGCTTTGACGATATCTGTTTTAGAATGGGGGTAATCGACACAAAGATCTCTAACTTCTAAAAGGGGGTGATTGATCACAAGGGTTCCTTCTTATGGTGAAGCCAACAGGCGCTATCGTGTTTATTTTCCATCTGAGTGAGAGGAGGAGAATGGTTTTCGCAAATTTCCATAGCATAAGGGCACCGATCAAAAAAAGAACAGCCGGGTAGTAATTTGGAAAGATCGGGAGGTTTTCCTTCAATGGGCGTGAGGCGATCACCTTCTATCACTGCATTTGGGAGTGATTGCAGTAGAAGCTGTGTGTAGGGGTGTTTGGGATGATAGAAAAGATCGCAAATCGAGGCAGACTCAACAATTTTGCCTGCGTACATGACAATAACTCGATCGCAATAGCGCGCTACAATGCTCAAATCATGCGTAATTAAAATAATGCTCGTTTGCGTTTTTTTCTGCAGATCCTTCATTAATTTTAAAATTTCAGATTGTGTAGTGACATCGAGCGCAGTGGTCGGCTCATCGGCGATAATGATTTGAGGGGAGAAGGCAAAAGCCATGGCAATGGCAACGCGTTGGCACATTCCACCACTAAGCTCAAAGGGGTACTGCCTATAATGACGTGCCGGATCGGGCAGTTTCACAAGTGATAGGAGCTCAAGTGTTTTAGTTTTGAGTGATCGGGAAGAGAGTTTTGGGAAAGCCCTTCGAATACACTCTTCAATTTGTTTTCCAATGGTCATTGTCGGATTTAGAGCAGTCATGGGATCTTGCATGATGATTGCAATTTGTGTTCCACAAAGGCGTCGGTAGTCGCGATTTTTTAATTGCAATAAATCTAGCCCGCAATTCTCACGCTTTCTCGGTGAATCTGTGCAGTCTGTCACGTCATCTTCATCCTTCCCGGGGCTCGTCTTGTCTATTTGACAATGTTCTCGCCCCGAGAAGACCAAATCTGACGCACCATCCTGCTCATCTTCACTCGAAATAGTGTGAGAAATGCGCTCTAGCCCGCATTGCGCGCCGGTGGCCGCCTTAAAGAGGCGCATCTCATCGGCATAAACGGAGTTTCCCTCAGAGGGGAGTAGATGCATCAGAGCTTTGGCCGTTACACTTTTGCCTGATCCCGATTCACCTACAATAGCCAGCATTTCACTTTGATATAGTGTAAATGAAGCCCCTCTCACGGCATGAACATCGCGCTGTTCTTGATGAAAAATAATATTGAGGTTTTTAACGCTTAATAAAGGAGTCATTTGCGCAACCTCGGGTCAAAGGCATCGCGCAAACCATCTCCGAGAATATTAAAGGCAAGCAGTGTACAGCTAATAAAACTTGCCGGAAAAAAGAGGCGCCAAGGGTAGTAGCGAAATGAAGAGAGCCCGTCATTTGCCATTGTTCCCCAGCTTGCCGCAGGAGGGGGGACACCAAGGCCCAAGAAACTTAAAAAAGCCTCCGTAAAAATAGCTGCCGGAATGGTTAACGTGACCGTCGTTATGATGGCGCCATAGGTATTGGGAATTAAATGGGTGAATAGAATACGGAGAGGACTTGCCCCCATGATTTTGGCTGCGAGGATAAATTCTTGTTGTTTTAGAACGATGATTTGTCCACGAATAATGCGGGCCATATTGATCCATCCGGTGAGTGTCATCGCAATGACAATGGTTATTACGCTCTGTCCAAATACGACCATCAATAAAATCACTATGACAAGACGGGGAAGCGAATGGAAAATGTCTGTGATACGCATCAGCACTTCATCGACTTTTCCCCCAATAAAACCTGCCACTGCTCCATATAGGACACCGATGACCATATCGATGAGTGCAGCTGAGAGACCGATAAAGAGGGAAATGCGCGCGCCATACCAAATCCGGCTAAATAGACTTCGGCCCAGATCATCCGTTCCAAAAATAAATTGTTGAGAGGGGGGGAGATTTTTTAAAGGGAGATGCGTCTCATAATAAGGATAAGTCGTGAACATAGGAATAAAAATAGCACATAGCAATAGGATAATTAGAAAAAAAAGGGAGGTGATGGCTAATTTATTTTGAAATAAGCGGCGAAAAGCATCGCGTTGAAAAGAGATAAAAAGAGGGCAATCTTCTTCGTTTTGGGTGATTTTAACCGCTTTTTTAAAAAGAGTTGTTTCCATGATGCTTTCCAATGCGCGGATCTAATAAGTAATAAATGATATCAACGATGAAAATAGTAATCATTAAAAAGCTGCTATAAAACATTGTTATTCCCATAATCATCGTGTAGTCGCGACTGGAAATGCTGCTGACAAACCAGTTTCCAAGGCCCGGAATACCAAAAATTTTCTCGATAATAAAACTACCTGTTAAAATTCCGGCACTGATGTGACCAATGTAGGTAATGACGGGGAGGAGGGCATTTTTAAAGACGTGATGAAATATAATCTGTCTTTGGCTCAAACCTTTTGCACGTGCCATGATAATGTAGTCTTGTTCGAGGATTTCAATCATATTGGCACGGATCAAGCGGGCGATAAAAGCTGTTGGGAGGGCGCTGAGGGAGAGAGTTGGGAGTACCATGTGGGAAATATCACCCCATCGAGCGATAGGGAATAGCGGGAATTTAATCGCAAATAGATATTGTAAAAGAGTTGCAATCACAAAATTGGGAATAGACACGCCTAGAACGGCAATGATCATAAATAATCGATCTTGCCATTTTCCTCTGAAAACAGCTGCGATGCTACCGAATAAGATGCCTGAAGATATAGATACTACAAGAGCAGTGAGCCCTAAGGTAAATGAAATAGGGAATCCCGAGGCGATAATTTCATTCACCGTTCGCCCTTCATATTTAAAAGAGGGGCCTAAAGAAAAGGTAACTAATTTTTTTAAACAGGTTAAATATTGGATCCATATGGGTTGATCAAGTCCATAGTGGCGGTGCATCGCGTCTAAGACCTCTTTGGGGATGGCTTGATCTTGAACAAAAGGGTCTCCCGGGATCGCTCGCATGAGGAAAAAAGTGAGCGTTGCGACAAAGAAGAGCGCGACGATTAAATTAAAAAGTCTCTTGAGGACAAAGCGGAGTGACATTTAAAAAAATAAGGGTACGTTAGTGGGGGGCTTATTTTCTCATGTTGTTTCTATTTTGTCAAAATCCTCCACTTGCCTTTTGATACGGCACTCAGTATAATAATGCACCTTATAATAGAGGTTCATGGATGAGAGTTCAAAAAGAAATTTTTGTTAATAAAATCAATTTTACAAGTTTGGGCTGTTCGAGGAACTTAGTCGATACGGAAGTGATGCTCGGGATTGTTCTCAAAGCCGGCTATGAGCCTATTTCCGATCCTGAAGAAGCGGATTTTCTCATTGTCAATACATGTTCCTTTCTTGAAAGTGCACGTCAAGAGGCGCTTGATGTGATTGATGAACTTTTTGAAATCAAAAAACCTGACGCTAAAGTCATCATCACAGGCTGTATGGCTCAGAGCCATCGCCAAATCATTCAGGAGGCTTTTCCCGATGTCCACTATTATCTGGGGTCCGGGGATGTGAGTCAAATTCTCAAAGCTCTACAGTCTGATCAATCCGGCGAAGCCGTTACTGATGCTAAGAGCTTCTTACAACACGGTGAAATTCCTCGGTTGATTTCAACACCGCGTCATTTTGCCTATTTGAAAATTGCAGAAGGGTGCCGCAAACAATGTGCCTTTTGTATTATTCCCAAGATTAAAGGGAAGCTGAAAAGCAAGCCCCATGAACAAGTCTTAAAAGAATTTAGATCGCTGATCCATTCCGGATGCCAAGAAATTATTTTAATTGCTCAAGATCTCGGCGACTATGGCAAAGACCAAAAAGAAAAAAATGGACTTGCTGCTCTATTAAGAGAGATCCTAAATGAGCCCGGTGATTATTGGCTTCGTCTACTTTATCTCTATCCGGATGAGATCGATGATGAGATGATTGCTCTGATTAAAAGCGATAAGAGGCTTTTGCCCTATTTAGATATGCCACTCCAGCACATTAGCGATCCGGTTCTTAAAGCAATGCACCGCAAAACATCGCGTGGGCAAATCATCGATATCATTGAAAAGCTGCGCAGAGAAATCCCGGGTATCGTCATCCGCACCAGCTTAATGGTGGGATTCCCGGGAGAAACAGAGGAGCAGTTTCAAGAGCTACTCGATTTTGTTAAAACATACCGACTCGATAATATCGGGATTTTCCAATACTCCAAAGAAGAAGAGTCTTATTCGGCGCAGCTCGACGGACACATCTCCCCTGAGGTGAAGCAAGAGCGCTTTGATAAACTCGCGGCTGCACAGCAAGAGGTTGTCGCTCTCAATATGCAACGTTTGATTGGCCGGCAACTTGATGTGATAATCGAAGGGTATCATCCCGAATCCGAGCACCTCCTCGTCGGTCGGTTTTATGGGCAAGCTCCCGACATCGACGGGCAAGTAATTATTAATGACCCCTCCGGAGTCAAGAACTTTGGAGAACAGTATCTGGTCGAAATCACCGATGCGATCGGTTATGACCTGATTGGCCACGTCATTCGTCCTCTCAAAAAGCATAAGCTCAAAAATCCGAAATCACAACTTGTTTTAATTTAGAGGGAATTGCAAAGCCGATTCGGCAAAGCGAGCGCGGGGTTGGCTCCGAATGGAGTTTTGCAACTCCCTCTTTAAAAACAGTCATTTATTTGAACGGGGGCCAACCATTAATAGCCAACATTCCTTAACCATCAAAAAATCTCCTCTCTATTCACGGAGGGGATTTTTTAAATACTTAAACTCGACTTTGTACATTTTTTGGCGCGATTTTCACAATCTTTTGACATACAATCGGTTACCAATTCCTGTAATGGCGTGTTCAAGCCGATTGCAGGAATTGATAACCGATTGTATGTCAAAATCTTGCAAAACTCGCATCCGAAAAATATACAAAGTCGAGTTTAAGCCCTTATTAGCTCTGTTTGTTTGTGTTATTTTCAGTGTGTCTGCGACCGAATTATCACAATCCAATAAATCTGAAGGTCTTGATAATAAAAGATTTCAGTTTTTTGTTTTCAAATCCGGTTTTGAGAAAAAAAATAACGATATAGGGGTTCTTTTTCGTCAGTATCAAGGGAATTTATTTTACGAGATTGAAGTTTTAAATCAGAAAAAAAAACTGCGCGAATTGAATTTATTTTGGAACTTTGATCCAGTCAATTCATCTCGAGGAATAGTCTGGGGAAATACCAAAAAAATTGGGGATGCATATTTTAATTATTTAGTGGGATATGGGGGGATTTCTACGAATACTTCAAACTATGTCAAGTTCTATCTTCAAACGGGGGCGGGAGTCTTATATCCCTATACTTCTATTGGGCATTTCAATCAGTTTGTATATCCTGTCCTTGCCGGAAAAATAGGAATGGTATCGGGATATGGATTCATTGATATTGGGCTCAATTATTCATTATCTAAAATTGCTTTTGATGATTGGAATCAGTGGCAACAATTTACCCCAACTACTCGAATTGGTATCGGTTTGATATTCTGAATCATCTGCCTAATAAGCTTAGTATCTATTCAAGCTTATATTGTAAAACATCTAAATGCTGTGTATGTATACCGAAATAAATTGAAGAATTGGGGTTTATCACCCGGCATCCCCGCTTGGTCAATTTACCTCACCTCTGCCTATTGTCAATAGTGCGCCCTTTCAGGTAGAAGGGCCTTCGGCCCGATCGACCATCGGTGCACCGGCTTCTAAAAATTCCAACCCTTGAATCACTCCCGGTATACATGATCCCCCCTTCGGTATAATTTTCTGGAATAGAAAAATAAAACATGTCATTAAGAAGTTTTTAAAAAATCCCCTCCATACATAGGGGGATTTTTTGACGGTTAAGGAGTATTGGCATAGTTGGGCTGCTTGGAGCTCCCCGCTTGGCCTTTGTTTATCCAATGGGGGATTCCGGTGAGAAAGTATTGTGCATTCTTCGCTTGGTCTGTAGTGATTTTAGTTCCTGTTGCCTTTGGCTATTTGTCTTGATGCGCCTTGCATTGTTGATCCCATGGATCCCGATCGCTCTATTTGTTCCTGCCGCATTGTCAAAACAGGAGAGTTTACCACGCTAGGCGGTAATGGAGCGGTTAAAACATGTAAGAAGGGGTTTTGGTCAGGCGCTACACTCGAAGAGAGTGAAAAAAATATCCGCGCATTTAGGACACATTTCTCACAAAATCATGGAGAAGGGCTATAGCCCATTGACTCAAACTTAGGATCATAAAGCGATGCAAAAATCAAAAGGAATCACTCTTTATGCCATGATGATTGCCTTTATTGGGTCGATCGGTGGGCTATTATTTGGTTACAATACGGGTGTTATAGCAGGAACATTAATTATCTTTAGCGAGCTTTTTCAACTCACTCTTGCCCAAAAAGCCAATGTTGTCAGCATTCTGATTTTGGGAGCACTCATTGGAGCAATTGGTGCCGGTTTTATTTCAGATCGTATGGGACGAAAAAAGACAGTGATGATGAGTGCAGTCATTTACTTGATTGGGGGAACCCTTCTTACCTTTTCTCATTCAGTTACAACACTCGTTATTGGACGATTTGTAACGGGTCTGGGGGTGGGATTTGGGTCATTGATTGTCCCTTTATATCTCTCTGAAATTGCCCCTACAAAGTATCGTGGAGCCCTTGTCTCGACAAACCAGCTCATGATCACTAGCGGATTTCTCCTCTCCTTTATTTTAAATGCCGTCCTTGATTTGGAAAATATGTGGAGATGGCTATTTATCGTCAGTTGCTCCTTTGCATTTGTCCAGTTTATTGGCATGTTTTTTCTCCCTGAAAGTCCCAATTGGCTGATTGGTCAAAATAAAATAGATCAAGCGCGCACTATTTTAAAGGATGTGAGAGGCGATAGTGATGTCGAGGAAGTCATTCAAAGTGTTAAGAAAGCAGATGAAGCGACAAAATCGAGTCTTTCCTTAACCGTCAAAAAAACTCCGCTATGCGTGGGGGGATTTCTTAAACAGGGCCTTTTAGGGGCTCTCGTCGTAGGTGTAGGGATCAGTATGATCCAACAACTTACGGGAATTAATGCTATTTTTTATTATGCTCCGACTATTTTTCGTGAGGTGGGGTTTATAACGCACTCTACTGCAATGCTTGCAACGATTTCCCTCGGTTTAATTAATGTCCTTGCCACCATTTTTGCAATGTGGCTGATCGATATCAAGGGGCGGCGCCCTCTATTACTTACCGGGCTATCCGGAATGTTTATCGGTTTAGTCTCTTTGGCCTTTTGCTTTCTTTTTGGAAAGGGCGATCTATCTTGGTTATCGCTGATAAGCGCCTTATTTTATGTTTTCTTTTTTGCTATCAGTTTAGGCCCGATTACATGGGTCATTATATCAGAGATTTTTCCCTTAGCGGTGAGAGGAAGAGTCATGAGTATTTGCATTTTTTCTAACTGGGCGATGAATTATCTAGTCTCTTTAACATTTCTTCCCATAACTAAGAGTTTTGGGGGCGGAGTTGCTTTTTTAATGTTTGCCTTGATTACCGCCATTTCCTTTTTCTTTGTTTATTATCGCGTCCCTGAAACAAGAGGCAAGTCTCTCGAAGAGATAGCTAACTTTTGGAAAAAATAAAGGCTTTTGTGTTGCCTTTTTTTCTAGCGACTTCATAATGTTTGTTGGAGCAAGTCCGTGCATTTTATCGCTGACGGCGTAAAACCCCCGCCTTTAGGTCTGACTATTACCCACAAGTTGTTGCCCAGAAATTTGCTATAAGAGAAAGCTTATCCCATCCTCGCCAAATGTAGGTCATTCCAGGATCTCCATCATTTCTTTGAGGCATAAGAATATCAAATTAAAATTTTGTGGGTAATAGTCAGGCCTTTAGGCGTGGGGATATAAGCCGTCTTTTCTTCTTGCACGATACTTAACGGTGTGTTACAACGATAATATGAAAATTGTAAGTAGATCATATCGATACAGATTCTATCCTACCGACGAGCAGAAAATACAGCTATCACATGCTTTTGGATGCTCTCGATTCGTTTACAATCATTTTCTGAAAGAAAGAACGGATGCTTACTACGAGAAAAAAGAAAAGATC
>JAIPIG010000046.1 GCA_021734805.1 Simkaniaceae bacterium | reverse complement strand
GATCTTTTCTTTTTTCTCGTAGTAAGCATCCGTTCTTTCTTTCAGAAAATGATTGTAAACGAATCGAGAGCATCCAAAAGCATGTGATAGCTGTATTTTCTGCTCGTCGGTAGGATAGAATCTGTATCGATATGATCTATTTACAATTTTCATATTATCGTTGTAACACACCATTAAGTATCGTACAAGAAGAAAAGATGGCTTATATCCCCACGCCTAAAGGCGGGGGTTTTACGCCGTCAGCGATAAATTAGATTGTTTTTTTTTATATTTGAATTTTATGGTCGGTTTTGAAAAAATTTAACCGCTTTTAAAACAAAATGGATCACTCTAAGAGAACGTCTCTTATAATTAGGATTTAATTTATGTCTCATTTTCTAATGCTAGGGCTGCCGTTAGACAGCTCAACTCATCGTGAACAAGTCACACCGCCTTTAAGTGGTCATGAAACTAAACCTACCGATCCCTCCAAATGCAAGTTGACGAGTCTTGGACATTTTGTGAATGGCGTTTTGGCAAATACAACTTCTGTTTTACTCATGCAGCCCGGATTTACTCTAAAGACATTTATGATGTGCGGGAAAGGTCTTCCACCTATCCGCAGCCTATATAATGGGACAGCAGTCAATGTTATCAGTGGAGGGCCGGCTGAAGGAATTGCTTTTTTAGCCCACTTCGTAGCCTGTTCATTCTTTAGAAATAATAGTAAATCAGGAGAGCTTTCAGATGGCGGGAATCTTGCAGCAAGCATAATAGGTGGTGCTTTGGGAGCATTAGCGATAGCTCCTTGCGAAAGGGTTATGATTCAGCAGCAATTAAATCCCGGCTCCATATTACAAGTCATGCGTCCTATTATTAATAAAGAGGGTTTAGCGAGAGCTATTTTTAGAGGTGTATCCCCTACGGCTTTTCGCGATGCAGGTTGTAACTGTGCCGTATTTGGATTAAATGATATGGCAGTAAGAGAATTACGCCCTTTTATTTCAAATAAAGAACAAAGAGAACTCATAGCAAGTGTCAGCGTCGGTTTTATAGTTGGGGCTTTAACTACTCCATTTGATCTATTAAAAACAGATATGCAAGCATCCATAGGTAAAAAAACTTCCATGTTGCAAACAGCAAGAAAAATTTATGCAAAAGAAGGACTCAGAGCTTTTTCTAAAGGAGCCGTCTCGCGGGCACTTCTAGTTGCCGGCCTTGTTTATGGAATCACGAAATCCAAGGAAATCGCGCCACCTTATTTTCCTCAAAATTTTTATGAATCAAATAGATAGGGCGATCCTTTCTCTATTAAAAAATCCCCTCCATTGAATGGGAGGAGATTTTTTGGCGGTCAAGGAATATTGGCTATTAATGGTTGGCCGCGTGAGCTCCCCGCTTGATCATGGAGATTGCAGCTTGGCCTCCATCCCCCCCCCCATTCAAATTTTGATCTTCTGACTATCTAGTATCAAAGCTGTCTTATCATCGATTGATGCGCCTTTGCCTAAAAGAAACTCTACAACCTCTAAATGTCCTTCGGCAGCAGCTACCATCAAAGCTGTCGATCCCCGTTGATTAGCCTTATCGATTTCTGCGCCTTTGCCTAAAAGAAGCTCTACAACTCCTAGATATCCTCCGGCAGCAGCTTCCATCAAAGCTGTCTGTCCCACTTTATCAGCCTTATCGATTTCTGCGCCTTTGCCTAAAAGAAACTCTACAACCTCTAAATGTCCTCCGCGAGCAGCTACCATCAAAGCTGTTGTCGATCCCCATTTATTAGCCTTATCGATTTCTGCGCCTTTACCCAAAAGAAACTCTACAACTTCTAAATGTCCTCTGCAAGCAGCATCTATCAAAGCAGTCCATCCCCATTTATCAGCCTTATCGATTTCTGCGCCTTTACCTAAAAGAAACTCTACAACTTCTAAATGTCCTCTGCGAGCAGCTTCCATCAAAGCTGTCCGTCCCTCTTCATTAGCCTTATCGATTTCTGCGCCTTTGCCTAAAAGAAGCTCTACAACTCCTAGATATCCTCCGGCAGCAGCATACATCAAAGCAGTCCATCCCGGTTTATTAGCCCTATCGATTTCTGCGCCTTTACCTAAAAGAAACTCTACAACTTCTAAATGTCCTCTGCAAGCAGCATCCATCAAAGCTGTCCGTCCCTCTTCATCAGCCTTATCGATTTCTGCGCCTTTGCCTAAAAGAAGCTCTACAACTCCTAGATATCCTCCGGCAGCAGCATACATCAAAGCAGTCCATCCCGGTTTATTAGCCCTATCGATTTCTGCGCCTTTGCCTAAAAGAAACTCTACACCCTCTAGATGTCCTTCGGCAGCAGCATACATCAAAGCTGTCAAGCTCTCTTTATCAGCCTCATCGATTGAGACACCTGAGTCTAAGAGCCTTTTAGCAACTAGGGTATACCCTAAACCTATAGCTTTGGTTAATGCTTCAGTTCCACGCGATTCGATGATACCGGGTAGTAGTGTTTGAGTAGGATCTAATAGCCACTGCTCATATTCAATTTGATATCGAGGCCCTTCGGCTTTACCTGTTTTAATTTCTCGAACTAAATTAAATACTCCTTTGATAAATTCCTGCGCTAATTTTGACTGCTTTATCGAAGCCTCTTCATCTAACTCACGAGGCAGCGGCGGAAATCCATACCGTAGTGCCCTTTCAAAAATACAAGATCGAATCCTATCAGGGTTTCCTAAAAAAGAATCAATAACTCTCGGTTGCACCATTGGAAGGCGTTCTCTGCCGATGGGCAAACAATGCACAGCTCGGGAAAAGCCATTATAAATTCTTTGTAATTGAGACAAGGGAATAGCTAGAGGAGAAACTGTTTGAAGTCTCATTATTTTTATCCATGTATCAATTGGTAAACAAGAGACGGCTTTGCAAGCAAGCTCCTGTCTATCTTTAAAACTCTCTTTAAATTCAGAACTATCACTAGGTGATACTCTAGAAACCATTATTTCACCTTAATTAAAATTATTTCGGTATATACTACATTATACTGCTTGCAGTTTTTTTGTGTCAGGAGTTAAGCTAATAAAACTATTTTGAGGTGCATATTATGGTTAAATTTAAAGGCAAACAAATCAAACTCGTCCACAAAATTCCTTCCGTAGGGGAAAAAGCCCCTGACTTTGAACTCGTCGATACCGAGCTTGCCACCCATCGATTATATGAAACTAAAAATAAAATGAAAATTCTTTATTGCGTTCCGAGTCTTGATACTCAGGTTTGCTATAATTCTTCAAAATCCCTTTCTGAAATCGCAAGAGAACATCCTGAAATGGCCTTTTTTGTCATTTCTTGTGATTTACCCTTCGCTATGAAACGCCATGCCGAGTCATTAAAAGGCGTGACGCTTCTCTCTTTAGCTCGTTCAAAACAATTTGCGCATGATTATGGACTTCTCATTGAAGACAGCCCCTTAGAGGGACTCTTAACAAGAGCCCTATTTGTCCTCGATGAAAACAATACGATTATTTATGAAGAGCTTGTTGATGAGATTACAACCGAGCCGAATTTTGATCAGTTAACAGTTCACTTTTCATAGCGGACGTTTGAAATGCGGGTATTCGGGATACCAAATAAAAGCATCCACCTTCTCTTCAATCTCATCTTCTTGAATTGGAAGTGTTGCAAGCCCCATTTCGATCACGTATTTTGCAACGGCAATGGCAATTTGTTTAGAGGCTTCCCTTAAATGTTTAATCTCAGGGAATAGTTGTGTGGGGTTGTGCTCAGAGGCATAATCACTTAAAACCTCAACAGCGACTAAAAACATCTCTGTCGTCACTTTTTTTGCCCCAACAATGATGAGCCCCAGTCCAAGTCCGGGAAAAACATAGACATTATTGCACTGCGCAACGTCTATTGCTAAACCTTCAAATAGCACCGGATTAAACGGGCTACCCGTTGCAATCAAAGCTCTTCCCTCTGTCCACTTAAGCACATCAGCCGGATGTGCTTCAGATTTAGACGTTGGATTAGAAAGCGGTAAAATAATCGGATGTCTACTATTAGACGCCATCATTTTAATAATATCCTCCGTAAAAGCACCCGTTTGCGAAGAAAGTCCAATTAAAATAGAAGGTTTTGCACTTCGAACGACATCGAATAAAGACACATGATCGATCGTTTCAATCTCCCATGTTTTTATAGAGTCACTTAAATGTGCAAATGCTTTTTGGCTCTCATCAAGGCCTTTGTGATGGTCGAGAAGAAGGCCATTCACATCAACAATATAGAGTTGTCGCCGCGCTTGCCCCTCATCAAGGCCCTCTCGCTTCATAGCCTCTACAATGAGCTGCGCCACACCAATTCCTGCAGACCCCCCGCCTAGTATAGCAATATTTTGCTCTCCAAGTTTTTGTTTAGAGCTTTTAAGAGCGGTTTTAATCCCGGCTAAAACAGCAGCAGCCGTCCCCTGGATATCATCATTAAATGAGAGGAATTGGTCTTGATAGCGATATAAAAGCGTACGCGCATGATCTTTAGGAAAATCTTCCCATTGTAAGAGCGCTTGAGGATATCTCTTCATCAGAGCATTCACGACTTCATCGACAAATTGATCATATGCTTCGCCTTTAATTCTGTGGTGTGGGTATCCGACATATAGGTCATCTTCAAGTAGTTCGGGATTATCAGTCCCCACATCGAGCATTACAGGCAAAACATGGGAAGGATGGATCCCGGCAAAAAGGCAATACAAATCGAGTTTGCCAATAGGAATGGCCATCCCACCTGCACCCATATCCCCCAATCCTAAAATACGCCCTCCATCTGTTATCACAATCACTCGAATATCTTCCTGAGGAATATGATCGACAATACTTTGAATTTGATCTTTGAATGGATAGGAGAAAAAAATCCCACGATGATGCGTGTAATGGGCGCTAAATTTTTGGGCCGCCTCCCCTACCATCGGGGTATAGATATAGGGCAAAACCTCATCAACATACTCTAAAATCATCCGAAAATAGAGCACCTCATTGCGCTCGCGCAAATCCTTGAACAAGCGATAGCGGGCAAATGCCCCTTTTGTCTCTTTAAAGTTGAGGTAACGGCGATGGATTTGAGTTTGTATATCCATTTCAGCATAGGGAAGAAAACCGGTGAGCCCGAGCTCTTTGCGCTCTTCATGCGTAAATGCCGTTCCCTTGTTGAGAGTCGGGTCCTTTAAAATTCGCTCCGGAGGCAGTGCAATCTCAATCCTGTTATCATTAGCGTCTTTCTTCAACATGCCCACCCTCTTCTGTGTAGTCTTCAACTTCTGTCAAATAATTAGCATTAGCCTGAGTGTTGGGAGGGCTTATAGGAGAGTAAACTTGACAACAGCCCGTAAAAAAAATCAACAAGCCCCACATCCACCAATACATAAGGCAATCCATCCTCAATATATCCCCCTCTTTATCAAAGACTAAAAATAAGGGCAATATCAGATCTTTAGTTTATTTCAGTGATCGATGAAGAGAGGACTGTTTCAGGGCGATATAGAGTCCACACTGAAATGATCCAAAAGAAGAAAATCACACATAAGGTGATAGAAAGCATTTGTTGAAAGAGGGCAACACTAATCAATTGCAGCACGAGAACTAATACCGAAGCAAAAGCTTTAGAGGTTCGATAGATGAAAATATCGATAACCGCTTTAGCTTGGAATTTTTCACTTATCTTTAGTGGGATATAGAGCATCTCTTTTGCTACCCCAAAAATCGAGTAGTCAATAGCTTTGATCGATCCATACGCCAAGGCAACTAAAGAAAACGTAGGGATATAAACTAAGCTGAGAAGACAGCCTCCCAAATAAAGGGGGATGAGAAGGTGCGTGCGTCGAACCCCCATCATATGAATAACAATAAAACTTCCGATAAATTGGAGTAAGACATTGATCCCATTGACCACTCCAAAAAACCGCCCCATATATTCCGTTCGCAGATCCTGCATCGGATGATTGATCGCCACATGAAAATTAAACTTATAGTCGAGCAGCGTCGAAGCAACTTGCATAAAGACAACGATGAGTGCAATAAAAATCAGGGATTTAGATCTGACAATGGCTAAAGCCCCTGAGATAAAGCTCGAGCTCTTTTCTTCTTTAAAATCTATTGGCTCAACATGAGGGTGAAGATTGCGGACCTTGAGCATCCAACCATAAAAGGCAACAAGAAGCACATAAAAGGGGATGGTCAGCAAAAGAAGCTTTTCAGAGCCCATTTTGACTGCAAAAAAACCGGGGATCATACTGCCTAAAACAGATCCTAGCCCACCTACTCCATAGAAAACGCCATACAAAAATTTAGCCCTTTGACTGGGAATCGTTGAGTGAAATACTGACCAAACTTGTTGAAACATCAACATAATGAAAACATCTTTCCACAAGTAAAAAAAGAAAGGCAAGAGCTCAATTTTAGAGAGATAAAAAGCGCTAAAAATATTAATCCCGATCGCTAAAATAATGCTCGACACAAGCATTTTAAAACAGCCGATCTTAGGTAAATAGCGATTATATAAAGTCACCACGAGAATATTTAGAGGAAGAATAGAGAGCCAGGCAAGGGGCAAGTTTGCAACTTGATAATGAGCTAAGAAAACGGATCCGCCCACAGCTTTAATAATGGAGGCTTCAATTGTCACTAAAAAACTACACACCATCGCACATAGAATAAATAAATGTTCAATATGTGAAAATGAACGCAGCTCTATAAGCGCTTTTTTTACTCCCTTAATCATTGGATCGCCTTATTCTTTATCGCGCTTTCAACCTGATCTAACAGATCGGGGTGGGCATAAATGAGGTGGAATTTTGGTGAGGGAATTTTCAATTCGGTGAGTTGATGGGCTTGCCATAAGGTTTGATCTTTTTTTCGTACTGAAAAATCAAGCGGTCTTGACTGAATTGCAAACGGATTCACTTCAATAAAAAACTGACTTGTCATTTCCTTAAAAGCATCAACAAGGGCTAATTCGGCATGGGGGATTTTAATCACTTTATAGGCAGTTGTCGGATGCATAAGCGCGCTTGCATGCACAAAAAGCGGGTGCTGCTTGTCTTGAGCAATGCGCTTGACCTCAACCCAAATATCACTATCGCAAATATTGAGATAAGCATTGATATCACCCGTTAAGTCACGCTCCTTAAAATAAGCTTCAATGATCTTTGTTAAATGAAATGCAAGCGCCTTCACAAGGGGGTATTGATAGATGCGATTAAACATAAAATAGCGCGCGAGAAGTAGTGATTCACAGGCCTGAAGCCCCTCCTCCTCAATCCCGAGCTCAATACCTCCCTCTTCATGCCGAATAAGGGCCATCATTTCAATGAGCTGTAAATAATCAAACGCTCCATAAGGAACGCCCGTTGATCTTGCATCGCGCAAGAGATAGTCCATTCTATCTGCACCTAAAAAGTCATCGGTGATCATCTGCGAGAGAACTTTTTCAATCGAAGAAAAATGACCCCACTCAGGCCTGAGTTCTTTCATTTTTTTGGGGCCAATCGCGAGCTTAATCACCATTTCAAGAGGATCGATACCAATCGATCGGTATTCCCCTCTCATCGCCTCAAAGATTTTTCTCAACTCACTCTGCTCGATGATTTGAAGCGTCATCCACTCATGCCCCTTGTCGGGAAAAATAGAATGCTCGGCAGTATGAGAAAAGGGAAGGTGACCTAAATCATGGCAAAGGGCCCCTAAGCGGAGCACTCTTCGATAGAGTGGAGCATGCTCATATAAAGAAGCCATCTCAACATCACCAACCCCCTTTTCAATCAGGCGATCAAAAATTTGACTGGCGATATTCATCACACCAAGGGAGTGTTCAAAGCGACTATGCGTGGCACCGGGATAGACTAAGTGAGCCACACCAAGCTGCCGGATGCCGATCAACCTTCGGAAAGCTCCGGTCTGAGCCACGGCATACTCAACAGGATCTAAATAAATAAACCCATGCAAAGCATCGTAGATTTTTTTTAAGTGCGCCATGTCGACCCTCTATTTATCCATCATTATAAACAGAGTCGCCTCGCCATGCAATAGTCAAATAATTTTTACTCAAGGGTCAATCAAAAAAAAACTAATGCTTCATTCAATATGTCTGAATCTACTGCGATAGCAGTTCTCAGATGGGCTAGATAAATAATCGCCTGAATTTTAGGCGACTTACAATTGGGTGAACGGAGCTCAAGCCGCAATTTCCCTGCTTTAAGCAGGGAGCTCTCACACGGCCCAACCATTAACAACCAATATTCCTTAATCGTCAAAAAATCTACTCTATTCATGGAGAGGATTTTTTAATCCCAACAGTTTTGATGCGGGGCAAATATGATGTTGTTTTTTGCATTTTGTATTAATTATTAGATCCGGATAGTGTAAAAAAAATAAGGAAAATTAGATATGAATCAAACACCGGAAGGGATGAGTCCCGACAGTTATGAAAAATTTTTGAAAGACTACCGAAAAGAATTTCCCGGAAAGATCAAGGCGCTTCGCGAGGCAAGCCATCGCTTAGAATCTTCTTACAACAAGGAAGATCTGACGGCCGTGCGCTTTATCGTGCATAAGATTGCCGGCAATGGGGCTATTTTCGGCTATCCTGAAGCATCTCGAATTTGTTTAGAGTGGGATACTAGACTATCTAAAATGCTTGAAGCATTCACGGGTGAAGCTCCTTCCGGAGCGTTTTTTAAGGAGCTCAATTCCTTTATCAATCATCTCGAAAAAACATGTCAAAAAGTTTAATAAGATGCGTTATACCGTTGCCATATATCTAAAATGATTTGGGGTAATTTAATGACATCAAATGGTTTTGTAATGACGTCATAGGCCCCTTCCTTTAAAAAGTCTTTGACTTCATTTTCCCGAGCTTTTGCAGTGAAGAAAACAAACACGGTTGCTTTTAATTTAGGGATATTTTTCAAGGCCTGAAGCACTTGAAAACCGTTCATTTGCGGCATCATGACATCAATTAATATAAAATCCGGTGGATCATTGATAGCTACTTGAACAGCCTCTTCACCCGAATTTTGATATTTGACCTCAAAAGTTGGGTGTTTCTTAAATGAAAACTCAATCAGTTTCAATAGATCGTCATCATCATCAATGATCATGATCTTCTTTAAAGCTCTTGTATCCATAATGCTGAACCTTTTTTCAAATGCATTTATTTCAAGATCACAGGAAATTCAAAATAGAATGTCGCTCCTTTTGCCTCTTCGGAGACGAAGCCTATTTCTCCGCCCAATCTTTGAATAATTTCCTTAGAAATATAAAGACCTAATCCCGAACCGGTTTGTATATGATGCTCTAAAGCCCCCTCTTGGACAAACCTCTGAAAAATTTTGTTTTTAAAATCCTCAGAAATCCCTCGCCCCTCATCTGAAACGGAAAGACGCACTCTTTGGTTCTCGGTATTTGTATAGATCCGAATCTTTGAATTCTCTTTGGAGAACTTAATTGCATTTGATAAAAAATTATTAAGAACTAGGGATAATTGATTAAAATCGGCCTCTATATAAATATTTTCCGACAACTCATTACAGAGACTGATGTGTTTTTTGTCCGCTAAAGCCTGATTGCATTTTATATTATCTTCCACAAGTGCGTTGAGTGAGATGCGCTCTTTAGAAATCCGAAGTTGGTTAGCTTGTAGTCTTTGAACAACAGCGGTTCCCGCTGATCAATTTTTCCCTGTAAGTAAAAGTTTTATTTCGTAAACTTTTAGTCTCTATTTTTTGATCGAGGCTATCCCAATGACTGTTACCGTTAGAAAATCCCTTTGTACCGACACTCTAATTTCGGA
>JAIPIG010000045.1 GCA_021734805.1 Simkaniaceae bacterium | reverse complement strand
CGCAAGGGGAGAAGCGCCTAAGGTGAGGCCGATGACTAGGATGAAGTCGTAACAAGGTAGCCTTACCGGAAGGTGAGGCTGGATCACCTCCTTTTTAAGGACATGAAATGAACATTTAGGTGTTCATCTCTAGGTTGAGCAAACTCTTTATCCTTCTTCACTTCTCTTTAGCTGTATAAAATATCGAATCTATTACTCTAGATTTCTGCTGATTTATCTTTTGTTAAACAACCTTTTCAGGTTGTTTTTCAATTCGTAAGGATAGCAAAAAATGCGGGGGCTTAGCTCATTTTGGTAGAGCATCTGATTTGCATTCAGAAGGTGAGGAGTTCGAATCTCCTAGCCTCCATCTTACAGCCCGCAAATAATGTCAGGCCAAGATTAATGCGGTTATAGCTCAGTTGGTTAGAGCGCGACACTGATAATGTCGAGGTCCCAAGTTCAAATCTTGGTAACCGCATTTTAATTTTTCACTCTTCTATTATTCTAAAAAATTCATATCGGTTTTTCATTCGACTTTGTGAGTTACTTAAAGTAACCCACCCGCCTCAATCTTTGCACCTGGACGCTCGAGCTATGTTTAAACTAAGCGATTTATTAAAACAGGGAAGGACTAAAAAAACTCCCTTCCCCAATTTTGTGAGAAATGCAGATTAGTTGTCAGAGCATCGCCCATTCCAACAGGTATCGACAATTTTCCCGACGATCGGTAAACCACCTAGAATACCTGCTGCACTCCAAAAGTAAGTGGGGGCATCATTGAGAAAATCTTGGGTTGCATCATGACAGGTTGAGCATTCTGTGATGCCGGAATAAGGATTAGGTTCACAGGGCGCACATGAATTCTCGCGATTAGTTCCTAAAATGCGCGTTGCTAATCCGGCGAGAATACCCGCTCCGGATAAAACGAACATAGTCAATACACAGCATCTTGATCTCAAAGCGCTGCTTGTATTATCAGCGCAGCTTTGGATATCATTGCATCTTCTTTCACAGAATGTGGTTTCTCTCGGAGGAACATAAGGCCTTGCCTTAACAGATGGCTCATAGGGAACGTAAGGCCTTATCGCAACGTAAACAGGTTCCGGTGAAGGGGGTCGTAAGGGGGTCCTTTCAGTGACCTCAGTTCTAATCGTTCTAATTGTTTCAACAGTCTCAAAAACTCTAACAGTTCCGGCAACTCTCATATTTCCAATACTCCGTAAATCATTTTTGGGTAAATTATACTTGATTTGTTAAATTAATATAAAGAAATGAAGAAATCCGATTGATTTTTTTTTAGTCTTGCCGGATAGTGCTCTGCAAAGACTACCCTACGGAGGAATTATGGCAAGTGTGTCTAGAGTCATGTGTCGTGCTAGAGTATTCGGTGCTATTGCACATAGCGCTGCCGTACCTACTCCACGATTAGGGGTCTTTGCTCCTCGTATTATAGCGTCTTCTATTTCAACAACGCCCCCATTATGTAAGGAAAAATACCATCTTCCCGATGACTGGGAGTCGCTGTTAAAGCGTATTGCTATATGCAATGATGTGGGATTGGGAAAAGCATTGGCACATGAATTGCTCAGGATTGCTGCCTCGGATGCCAAACAGGGGCGGGTGCTGATTGATGAAGCTGTCAAATATGGATTATCTGTAGATGATTTAGCGGTGTGGGATATTGAAAGGCATCCGCTATTACTGGCCGCTCAACATGCGCCTGAAAATTGTGCTTATTTATTAAAGCTTGGTGCCAATCCTAACTTGGATCCGAAGTGGCGCCATGAATCACCTATACATATAGCCGCAGCCTCTTCTTTAGAACTGACTGTTGCATTATTGGAAGCGGGAGCAGATGTCAACGTAAGGGCTTTTCCTAAATTATGCAAACTTAAAGGGATGTTTTCAGATAAGCCATATCTTCCAATTGAGTTTGCACTGCTCCATGGAAAACAAGAGATTGTTTCCCTGTTCTGTTCCAGAGGGATCGATATTCAAAACAAAGAGAGTGCGATTCAACTGTTAGAATGCGCAGCGTGTTATGGGGACTTTGAATTTTTTAAACTTTGGTATGCAGAGTATAAAGAGTATTTTACCTCCCCTTCGGATGATTTAGGCAGCATTTTTAGAGCGATCGCTTGTTCTTGTGAGAATTTCGCAAACGAAGATAAAAAGAACATCATGAAGTTTCTTCTAGATCAAGCCCCTATTGAGATTGCTTGGGCCCCTTTAGATGCAGCAATCGCTGCCAAGGATGATGAGATGGCAAGTCTTTTTATACGTTCACGTGCAAAAGAAGGGTGCTCTGATAGTTCGTATTTATACGATGCTATGAACCAAGATTTAGTTTTGACAGTTGAGGCGCTATTGCAATCAGGAGTAAATCCATTTGCAATGGTGCGTAATAAAGAGATTAAGAAACTGTTCAATAAATATACAAATGTATCACATACGATGAGGCGCTTTCTTAAAGATGGTGTCCCGGATTTTGTTAATCAATTGGTCAATGGGGCCATTGCGCTCCATTTAGCTGCTAAATCAAAGCATTGAGCTCTTTTGTTGACGGTTAAGGAATACGGGCTCTCACTATCTGCCCGGGCCGCGTGCAAATCCCCCTCTTGTGCTTAAAAGCGGGGAGCTTGCAGCTCAGGGCTCCGTTTTATAAAAGGGAACCTCTGTTTTCTTAAACGATTGTAAACAAACAGCTTGTGTTATAAAAGTTCTTTTCGGTCACTTAAGACCCCCGTATTTCATTGAAGTGGAATCGGTGCACTGAGGTCTTTGTTCAATTTTTTGGATGATTCATAAGTCGACGCCGCTCTTTGTGGAGAATGCGGGGGTCCATGTTGAGTTCGTGCTCGGCTTTAGCTGCGAGCTGGCCGCAACCACCGCTTACATCTTGTCCGCGGCTGTAGCGAATGGGGGCCGGGATCGAGCGGTCGGCGAGATGTTTTTGAAAAGCGCGGAGTCTCTCGCTGCCGGATGGGTGCATTTCAATGCCGGGAAAGTGATTGATGGGAATGAGATTCACTTTGGCTTTGATGCCATGAAGAAATTTCACCAGTTTTTTAGCATCGGCAATCGAATCATTCTCATTTTCAATCATCACATATTCAAAGGTAATGCCGTAGCGCGAAGGAGCCGGGTAATTGAGGAGCGTTTTTTTGAGTTCCGAAAGGGGGTATTTGCGATTGACGGGCATCATCGCACTGCGTTTTTCTTCATCTGCGGAATGCAGAGAAATCGCAAGCCGCACGGGTAAATCTTGAGAGAGACGCTCAAGAGCGGGGATGAGGCCCGAAGTTGAAATCGTCACGCGATTTTTGGAGAGGTTAAGTCCATGAGGATCAATCATGCGTGAACATGCTGAGACGACGTGGTCGTAGTTGTCAAGCGGCTCGCCCATGCCCATAAAAACGACGTTAGAAATTTTTTGATCAGAGCCGGCTTGTTGAAGCAGGCGGTTGGCTAGAAAAATTTGTCCGAGGATCTCACCTGAGGTGAGATGGCGCTTGAGCCCCATTTTGCCCGTTTGGCAGAACGTGCATCCCATTTTACACCCCACTTGGCTACTCAGGCAAAGCGTTGAGCGATTCTCGTAGGGCATGATCACCATTTCAATGAGGTGTGAATCGCTTGTTTTAAGCAGTAGTTTATGTGAACCGTCTTTCGATTTTAAATGGGCCTCAATAGCGAAGAGATCCCAACAAAAATCTTCGAGGAGTTGCCGGCGCACCGCAGCAGAGAGGTTCATCATCTCATGGGGGGATAAAATTTCTTTTTGATAGATCCAGCTGATGATTTGATTCGCTACGAAGGAGGGAGCCTGAATGCGGGCGCACCACTCTTTCCACTCATTAAAAGAGAGGGAAAGGGGGTAAAGAAGCGGTTTTATAGGAGCTTCCTCTAGAAGCGTTAATTTAGAGTGTATCATTTCTTCTGCATATAGTCTAAAAAGAGAAGATTATACCTGAAAGGGGGTTTCTTATCGAAAAATAAATTCGGTGAGTTGAGAATCGTTTCTAAACTGGTGTAAAAATAATTTTTTGTGGCTCGGCCAGGATGGATTCATGAATCCGACCTGTCCGATATGAATAACCCGGGTTGCGACAGATTGGAGTCGAATATGGCCGGTTAGCCAAAGAGAAAGGCAAGTCACAGTGTCTTGATTCGTACAATAAATGGCATAGTCTTCAAAATTTAACTTTGATGGAAGTGTGCGATGGGGAGAAAACAATGGAGGCCGTTTTCGGTAGTCATTAAATTTCTCGATCAGCCAAGATCGGACTTGATCGCCAAATATCCCAATCCCCGGTTTAGAGCGATCGATTCTGAATTTATCTACACCCACTAAAGGATCGATAAATCGCCTCTCATATTCGTACAAAAGGGGAGAAATGCGCTCCCATACCGATCTATCTAAACAATAGGCAACAAGGCTATAAAAAGGGGTTGTCTCCTGAATAAGGGCGCGGTTTTTTGTTTTTTGGCGGTATTTGATGATCTGCTCATTCCATAATTGAATAGTACCTATGTTATCATATTTTTTGTTTGCCCATTCGCGCAGATGTTTCAATGTTTTAAAATAAGATGAGCTGATTTTCACATCTTCTTCAAAAATATAGGCACTTTCAAAGTGACACCAATCAAACATAAAGCGTTTGGCATCGATGTGATTTTTAGGGATACCATAATTAACGGGGCGGATGATGATGTGCTTAGTCGCAATATTTGCCTGTGAAATTAAATCGATATTCTCTTGTTGTTTGGCATCCGGTCCTCCATCAAGAAAAAAGAAAAAGGGGAGTTCTTGGGACTCACTTGTTTCTTCGATAGAAGCGAGGAGCTGTTTAAAATAGTGGGGGCGATTAAAAGCAACGATCGCTACACCTTCTTTCTGTCTATTTTTGAGAGCATAATGCGAAAGTTGAGGGTCATAGCCATGTTGTGTTAAAGCGTGTAGCCCACAATGCAAGATAAAACAGAGTAAAAGGAGTAATGGATTCATATGATGTGATAGCCCAAAAGTTTAGCTTCCTTACGATTAAAAAGACCTTTAGGGTCTATGATTTTTTTTGATTTTACAAGGGATGCGATTTTTTTGAGTGAAAGCTCTTTAATTTGGGGCCACTCTGTGAGAATGAGAATACAATCGGCATTATCTATAGCTTCATAGGGTGAGGTGAAATAAGTCAGTGTTGGAAAATGCGATTTCATGATGAAATTTGCATAGGGATCATACACGTGGATATGGTAACCTTGGTCCATGAGTCTTTGGATAATTGTGATGGAGGGGGCATTGCGAATATCATCGGTATTGGCTTTAAAAGTAAGGCCAAGAATAGCAACGGTTGGGGACTCAAAATGGGTGTTGGCCAGCGATTCAATGACCCTATTGGCAATCGATTGTATATGTTGCTGATTCGAAAAGAGGGTTTGATGCATCAAGGTGCTTTTTAACCCATAATTCTCAAATGTTTTAGATAGGCCTTCGACATCTTTCGGAAGGCATGATCCACCAAAACCACAACCCGGTTTGATATTTTTTGTAGGCAATAAAACCTCGCTTTCTGCAATCCCTTCAATCACTTGGGACATATCGGCTGAGAAGTGTTGGCATAAATGATTTAACTCATTGAAAAATGTGATGCGAAGCGCTGAAAAGCCATTCCATCCGTATTTGATCAGTTCTGCCGTTTCATGGTTTGTTTTAATGACACGTATCGTGGGATATTTGACTAAAAACTGCTGGTATAAGGATTCAATTTTTGCAATGGCCTCAGGGGATTCTCCCCCAATGACAATGGGATTGGTGTTATAAATATCTTGTAGGGCAGATCCTTCTCGCATGAATTCAGGATTGTAAACCAATGCGGTCGTTTTCAATTGTGTTCCATTTAGATACTGCTTCAATGTTGACATGGTACCGGGGGCGATGGTGCTTTTAATACAAATTAAGGAGGGGGTTTTATTGGCTGTATTCAGGGCATCAATCACTTGATAGATTGAGCTAATATCACAATAACCCTGCGCATCGGGCGGTGTTCCGGTGCATATATAGACGATACTTGAGTCGGGAATATCGGCAATATGATCCGTGAAGACAATCGGATATTGAAAAAGAAGGAGATCTAGGCCCGGCTCGTATAAGGGAGTTTGTTGATTTCTCAACGCAATAATCCGCTCTTTTTTTATGTCCATGCATGTGACTCGGTGGCCTTCTTGAGCTAAAATTCCACTGGTGATTAATCCCACATATCCGGAACCAAAAACAGTAATCGGTTGCGAAGACGGGGTGAAATGATTTGAGTCATTCTGCGCGCATAAAAAAAGCGCAAATAGATGGCTCAGGAAAAAAAATATACTTCTAAAGAGAAAAGTCATACATTACACAAATAAGACCATTTATTTTTATTCAGCATAGGGAAAACATGAGTAGTAAGATAATATTTTGTCTGGGAATGACGTTAAGTTTTTTTTCTTTTCTATCCTCAGACACTTCTCTTAAATTGATTTCATCTCATTATACGCCAAATTCCATATTAGCGAGGAAATCCAATTTTTATCCAATTGTTGTTAGTCGTAGGGCCAGATATGCAACGTGTACCGGTGCAACATGGTTCCATGGAAATTACTTGGCTGTGCTGAATTTATTTGGGAAAAAAGTCTCAGTGTATGAATTCAATCGTGATGAAAAAACATTTCGCTGCATTCAAGAATTTACAAACTCGGATGGGGCCCAATTTTGTGAGCCGACCAATTTAGCCGCTTCTCCGGACGGAAAGTATTTGGCCATTACAAATAGCGGAGCTTCTCCGGAAACTAATTTATATGCCATTGATTTAAAATCTCACAAAGTAAGTCCCAAACCAATCATGCGGATACGAGCCGGATCGTTTGTCCATGGTGTTCGCTTTAGTCATGACGGGAAATATCTCGCAACGGCGGGCTGGGAAAACAAACAACAAGTTACACTCTACAAAATGGACCAAACCGGTGATCGAGTGCAGGTAAAATTTGTTGATAAAAAAGCGGCGCAATTCCCAATGATGAAACCTAAGGGAATTATTTTTACGCGTAATCAACGCTACCTCATTGTTTGTTATGCATTTTGTGTCGGACATCAGACAAATGCCCCGGAAAATGCGATGGTTGTCTTCCGATTTGATTCAGATAGAGGGAAAATACTGGAGGTCAGTGATATTAAAAAGTTTTCGGGACCTTTTTATCCTGAGGATTTAGCGCTGATTCATCATGATTCGGAAATTATTTTGTCCAATCAAGGCAATGATACGATAACGTTGTATTCTTTTGATCCAACATTGGGAAAAATTGGGGAGTGTCTGCAAACAATCAATGGAAAAGAGGCCGCTTTAAGTTTTCCTCATGGAATGACTGTATCTAGTGATGAAAAATACTTAGTCGTCACCAATTTCGGTGATGATAAATTTAATCTCTATGAAGTGAGTGATGAGTAGATGAAAATTTTTCTTGCCGAGTGTATTGGGACCTTACTTCTCGTTTTACTGGGGAATGGCTGCGTTGCAAATGTGCTCTTAAAGGGGAGCAAGGGGAAAGGCGGCGGATGGATTGTCATTGCCACCGGATGGGGGCTTGCCGTTGCCCTTGCCGTTTATGTTTGTGGCTGGGTGAGCGATGCGCATATTAATCCGGCTGTGACAATAGCTTTTGCCGTCATTCATAAGACGTCATGGTCTCTGGTTCCTTTTTATCTTGGTGGGCAATTTATAGGGGGATTTATTGGCGCATTGCTTGTCTATGTCACCTATTATTCCCATTACCAAATCGAAAAGAGTGAGGAGTTCAAACGGATGAGTTTCTGCACACAACCGGCCGTGCATCAACCTGTGGTTAATTTCCTAACCGAGTGTATCGGCACCTTTGTTTTGCTCTTCGCCGTTTTGGGGATTATTAATCAGCACAACAGTCTATCGTGTGGCATAGCGCCCGGCTTAATAGGCATTGTTGTTTTCAGTATTGGCCTCTCATTAGGCGGTCCTACCGGTTATGCGATCAATCCGGCACGTGATTTAGCGCCGCGGCTTGCCCACTCACTGATTTATTCTTTTGAAAAATCACAATGGCACTATGCATGGGTCCCCCTTTTCGGGCCGCTTTTCGGGGGGATCTTCGGAGCTTTTTGCTATCAGCTGATTTTCGGATAGAGCTATGGCAGATCATCATCGGCAAGTTCAACAGAAGTCCCGATGGAATCTTGTGAAGATTTACCGGGAAGGGCTTTTAAGCGCTGTTCTCGCATATGGTGAAAAAGATGCTCAACCGTTTCGGATGAAATCTCCTCGACAAATAATGATTCATATGTGACCTCATACTTGAACTTTTCTTGTCGAAGAATGCGACGAAGTGCAGGTAGAGCCACTTGGTGTGTTAAGATCATTTGCCCAATCAGCTTTGTTTTTTGAGCCGTATTTTTTTCTTGGATTGCTTTTTCAGACAGGTCAAATAAACTGTCTTGAAGAGCGATAACGCGATTTTTGAGTTGCCATAAATAATCGAAATCGTTTCTTTTTTGAGATAGTGATGTTTCGAGAGTGTGAATGAGCCCTGTGAGGCGTTGAATTCTTTCGAGTTGGGTCATATCTGACAGCGTGGGATCTCTTGCGATTTGTGTTTTCAATATGCGCTCAGCTAAAGATTTTTCTGAATTGAGCTCTTCAAGTTGTTTATGCATTTCAGGATCACCTGAAAAGTTAAGCTCCGATGCTACATAGTCCAAAAGTTGAATTGCAGCGCGAGGGAACGCCGTTGTGCGCGTCTCATCTTTGCTGAGGAGTTCAACGGCTTTTTCAATGGCTGCTCGACTCAGAGGGAGTTTGCGGTAGCGCTCTAGTAAAAAAGAGATCAGAGCCGGCCCTTTGAGTTCATTGACAAAGATGGTATGGAAGCGGCCAAAGAAAGCGATGTCATGGGCCATTTGTTCGCGGTATTCTTTATCGGTTGTGGCAATCATAAGGTTGAGTTGTCCTCCATCCGATTTTGATTTCAAAGTTTGCAGTAGATTCGCTGTGGTGACCGTTCCTTTGCCGACTTTTGCGGCTTGAATTTCATCAAAGAAAAGGATGACATCCTCTTCTTTTCCCTCAAGATCGGCAAAAAGGCGATCGAGTGGCGGCATCGACATAGATCTTGTTTCAGACCATGAATAGCTTGATCCGGCAATTTTAGCAGAGTTAATCAGGCAAACGGTTTTACCTTTGAGTTGATCGGGGACATTGCCTCTGGCAATCGCTTGAGCTAACCCTTCTACGAGCGCTGTTTTACCACTTCCTGTCGGTCCCACTAAGAAAATGGGTTTGCGCATTGTTTTTGTTTCGGCGCTGAGTGTGCGGATGATTTCATTGAGTTCGTTCTCTCGTCCGCATATTTCGGGTTGGCGTAAATTATTGTGCTTTGCCTTGAGGGATAAGTTGTCGCTAAAGGGGAGTTCTTGGGGAAATAGTTCAAGGACGAGGTTCAATAAACGATAAGCGAGATAGACCGCTGTAGCGCTTGCCGTAAGTGCTAAATAACGCATCGTCGGCGATGTAAGATAATCCGTTACCATTTTAATATAGTCGAGGGCACTTGTAATCAATGTATTAAAAAATACGAGTTGATTTTGCGCTTGCCAAGATGAGCGGGGAGGATGGTCAAGATCGATATTAAAAGCCATTAATACAGATAAAGCAGCAAAGGCAACGAGTTTGGAAAGAAGCGTTAGCGGGAGTTTCTGGGCGAGATATTCATAATATGTCCTCTCCATTACCGGAGTTTTACAGTTCGAGATCGCTTCAAATGGACTCAGAAACGTTTCAAGAGTTTTCCCTGCGGGGAGTAGGTGTTGCGCATTTTCAATCCATTTTGGATCTTCAATCAAATCAGAAAGTTGATCATCTCTTAAATGATCGATCAGGTGCTTTTTAATCGAGGCCCACTCATCATGCGTTTCCGGAAGCGATAGCGCGAGGTCTTTAATAATGTCATTTAAATGGGGAATCGGAGATTCAAGGGGCGCCTTTAGGCCGACCCACTGAAGAGAGCGATGATAAAGAGAGGTAATTGCTAGCATAAAAACTCCGTATGGATGAGGGATATTGGCAAACATAATACAGTAGATGTGTCTGAGATGGAAAGAATTAAAATTAAAATTTGCCGCAAAAATGGGGTAAATCTTAAAGCCCAATATTTGGGGGAAAAATAAAAAAAACAAAATTTTTCTCTATGAAAAATGAAAAAAATGCAAATTGAATTTGCTTAAAATTAGCTGATTTCGTACATTAGTGTGCATCTTCGACAATAAAGAAGATAAAAACAAAAAGCCAAAGAGCTTTTAGAATAAAAGTGGGGTTTAGGCCTCATTTTTTTGTTCTCTTGAAAGATCATTATTATCTCAAGAAAAATTAAAAGATTAAGTGTGGTATAACACACTTAACACAA
>JAIPIG010000044.1 GCA_021734805.1 Simkaniaceae bacterium | reverse complement strand
AATTCTTTATGGAGAAAGTGCACAAGCTGCGAACGGAACTTAGAAATAGAATAAATGACAATTTTCAAACAATTGTACTAAATCCAATTAAACTAGCTTAAATTGACGTTGGGTAAGTTTCAAGTGGAAGTACTATATATACCGAAATGAGTTGAAGAGTTGGAATTTTAGCAAAGATGGCGCTTTGAATTTTTATTAGGCTTTAGCCGGCATAATTTTTTGATCCTATTGAAGATAGCTCAAAAAATTATGAGTAAAAAGTCAAAGATGCCAACGAAGATAAAAACCAACTCTTCAATTTATTTCGGTATATACCGCTCGTCATTCAAGAATTGTAATTTTTAGAAAATCTTGAATAACAATGATTTTTTAGATAATATTATCTCGACTTTGTAACTTTTTGGACCTGAAGGCCTCGAGATATTTGTTTTCGGGGAAGTCATTAAAACCGGGAAGGGGGTTTTTTACCCCTTCCCGGTTTTGATCATCTTCCAGTTCGACCATAGGTCGGGCGTCCGAGAGCAAATAGACGGGGCAAGCAGGCCCAAAAAGCTGCAAAGTCGAGATTATCTCGACATTGATGTTATAATTCCGTAAAGAATGCTTGGAGGAAAACCGCATGCGACGCTCGATTTGTTATTGTGAACCTAAAGTTGCTCTTGCCGGAGCGTCAAATACATGGAGATTCACTTATATTCCCGCTAATTCCCTTCCGGCCAAAACTAAGCTACTCTTCAAAATGGATACCGAAGGGCGCTCTATTGACTGGGAAATCCCTCAAACGGACTTAAAAAAAGGGAAAAATGTCATTTGGATGACACTTCCCGATGAAAAAAAATTAAGTGCTACATGTGTTGGTGACTCCTTTAATCCGGCACAATATGAATTCACCCTCTCTTCTGATGTAGAAGAAGGAGAACAAATTGTTATTCATATGGGCGATCCAAGTGATGCTCCAAACCCGGATAACGGAAATAAAGCTCAGACTTATATCCAACGCCGCCGTGCCTTTACTTTATATATCGATCCGAAAGGGAAAAGAGACTATAAAGAATCAGAACCTTTTCATATCGATGTGAAAGGAAATACGCTTTATAACATTAAAATCATCGCGCCATCTATTGTTTCAAAAAATCAACGTTTTGACGTCATTGTCCGCTTTGAAGATTGCTATGGCAATTTAACGGGAAATGCCGAGCCCAATAGCCTAATAGAACTCTCTTATGAGCAGTTGCGCGATAATTTAAGCTGGAAGCTTTTTGTCCCCGAAACCGGTTTTATCACCCTTCCCAACCTCTATTTTAATGAACTGGGAATTTATAAGTTTAAGCTCAAAAACACTTCAAATGGCAACCTCTATTTTTCTGCTCCGATTAAATGCTTTCAAGAAACCCCTAATCAAGTTTTTTGGGGACTTTTGCATGGAGAAGCCGAAAAATATAATATGACGGACACTGTTGAATCCGCTCTAAGGCATTTCCGCGATGATTACTCTTTCCAATTTTATGCCTCCTCAAGTTCAGAATCCGAAGATAATACGAAAAATGAACATTGGAAAATGATCTCAAACCAAATTGCTGACTTCAATGAAGATGAGCGATTCATAACCATGCTAGGATTTCAATGGACAGGCAGTATTCCTTCCGAAGGCGTACGCCACATCGTTTACGCAAAGGATAATAAAGCCATATTGCGTAAACGCGACAGCAAATCTAACTCCATCAAAAAAATCTATAAGAGCCATTCCCCTAAAGAACTCATTGCAATTCCATGCTTTACAATGGGAAAAGGTCTTCACTATAATTTTGAGAGCTATACCCCCGAGTTCGAAAGAGTCATTGAAATCTATAATGCTTGGGGATCCTCCGAGTGTTTAGAGAGTGAAGGAAACTTACGTCCTATCAAATCCAACTCTAATGTTACTGAAACCAAAGACGGGAGCATTCGACAAGCTCTTAACCAAAATTTGCGCTTTGGATTTGTTGCAGGGGGACTTGATGATCGCGGCGTTTATGAGAATTTTTATAGCAGCGATCAAGTTCAATATTCTCCGGGCCTTACCGCAATTGTCGCTACGGAACACACGCGTGAAGCGCTCATACAAGCTCTTTATAACCGCTCTTGTTACGCGACCACCGGCCCTCGGATTGTTGTCTCCTTTTTTGTTGCCGGTGCAGGCATGGGAAGCGAGCTCTGTCTCGTTAATAAACCCGGATTGCAATATAATCGTCATATTTCAGGATGCATTGCCGGGACAAGTGATCTCGAGGAAATTCAAATTATTCGCAATGGGTCCCTTCTTCACTCATTCAAACCCAAAGACACCTATTACCATGAACTCACTTTTGATGATGCTACTCCATTTGATCAAATCACATTAACTCCACCGATAGAAGGTCAATCTCCTTTTGCTTATTACTATATCAGAGTGATTCAAAAGGATGGACATATCGCTTGGGGCTCGCCTGTGTGGATTGATTTAGTTGCACCTAAATTAAATGAGTCGAATAATAAAAAAGCTCCTTAACTCCAAGTTATTATGCACCATTTTTTAGCTACGTTTATCTTTGCGGTCATTGTTGTCGGCCTTTGTTTTCTGGGCCTATCCATTAGCAAACTTGTTACGGGTAAGGATATTAGACTTAAAAGATGTGGCAAACCCGAATGCAAGGATAAAACTTCGCATTGTGACGTGTGTCAAAAAAAACAAAAAAAATAAATTGATTATTGCATTAAGCTCGACTTTATACATTTTTCGGACGCGAGTTTTGCAAGATTGTATGTCAAAAGATTGTGAAAATCGCGCCGAAAACTGGACAAAGTCGAGTTAAGATGTGAACGGGAGCCAATCTCCCTGCCTTAAGCGCGGGGAGCCCTCACACGCCGGGCGATTTGTGCAAAAATCCGTTCGGAGATTTTTGCAATTAAAGACTAGTTTCTATTTTGATTATATAAACGCTGAACCTCCGGTAGAGTATATCGAGCCCCATCACTATGATTGACTATCTCTTCCCGAAAATGGTTTGCAACAGCGCTAAGGACAGTTGATAGATATGAAATAAATGACCAGCGAGACGACGGCCTTGTTATTCGATTAGGATCGATCTGAGGAGCTTTGTCTGGAATATATGGAATTCTTTTATCTAAGTTAGGCAATGAAAAAGATCGTTCTAATCTTCGAGGAGGAACCTCAAATGCACTCCGATGGGGACCAGCTGTTATTTGGAATGTACCGCTCATATTCACCTCTTTTCTACAATAAAGGAGTAATTTAAGTCGCTTATCATAAAAAAAAATCAAATAAATGAAAAGGAAATTCAATGCGAATCTAGAAGGAAATAATTAAAAAAAACTCTTGTCTGTGTATATATACCAAACATCTTAACAAAAAATTTAAAAAACCCAAACATTTAGTAAATGTGATATAATTAAGGTATGTCATAATTATTCTGTCATAAACATATTTATTTTATTTAATAATAAAAATTAATAGAGTGTAAAAATAATCCCCCATCAATGCCTTTCAGGCATTTTTTGTGAATGAAACAGATAGGGGTTATTTAAGGTAGGTTTCTATGACAGGGAAAATATTCCCGGAATTTGAAATTGCTTATCAGCTCTCCAATATGGAGAAAAAAGCAGGGTTAGGGCAATTCTGTCCTGAGGAAATCGAAATGATTATCCTTAAAATCAATAGCGCTCTCAATCTCTCCCCATCATCCGGTTTCTTATTAGAACAAAAAGATCGAGCAACCGGCCTCATTGGGCGCCTTCAAGATCATCATGTAGGCTGTGAGATCCAAAAAATCTGCGATAAGACACACGCCCTCATTGTTCAATCTGACCTATTTTTAGCAAAAAAAACAGCAAAAAATATTTTAAAAGAGCTCGATGCCCTGATGCACTCTTATGCTATTTCATCAGATCAGATTGCCCAACTTTCTGAAGTCAAAAAAATGCTTTCATCTCAGGGACTCATTGACGTTGTTTTTGATCCGGATGCCGTTGAATATGATCTCTCTCAGATTGATATCAATTTTGATATGGCCGCTCTTGATTTAATGGACATGGGAGGGGACTTATATCAACAACGTATTAGCCCATTCTATGAAAAATATAATCAAATGCCGGAGGCATTAAAACGACTATTACTCACCCATATTGAGCATGCAAAAGCTGATTTAACTCTTTTGCAGTTCCCTTTTTCAGCTCATTTTGAAACGAATCTCTTTGCTCTTTTACAAGCCATTGTTCGCTGCTGTACACACTTAGTTCAAAAAACTGATCTGAAAGAAATGCCCAATCGCGATTTTATCGAAGCTCTATTCAAAGAAGCGCAAGAGTATGAAGAGCTGCTTCCATAAGGTAAAAGCTTCCGCAAATGCAGACTGTTGTTTCATTTTGCTTTGCACTTTTAAAGGCTTGCTGCATCCCCTCTTGAATTGACATGGGTGAATGATTTTGAAAATGCTCACTCTTCTCTATCAAGCCCCGCTCCTTATTATGAACGAGATAAATCCGGTGCAAAGAGGCCTTAAAAAGCTCCAATATTGCATCCACATTACGCTCAGAGCTGAATCCAAGAACAAACTCGGCCGGATGATTTATTTTTTTAAGGAGTGATTGCATCCCCTCTTCGTTATGAGCCACATCAAAAATAACTTTGATGCTGCCATGTTGGATTTCTTGAAATCGAAAGGGCGGTCTTTGGATTTGAAAGAGCTCGGGTAATGAGATTGGAATTGCATAGTGAATTTTTAATGCCCAAACGGCAGTTGCAATGGTCTGAGCATTTTCAATGAGATAATCGTCATGACCCACAGAAAAATAAATAGGCGCATTTTGTTGGAATGCTCTCTCGAGAATAGGTGTCGCTACAGCCTTGGCTCCGAGCACAACGGGAACCCTTGCTCTAATAGCCATAGATTTTTCACGGGCAACATCATCACGCGTCGGCCCTAAAATATCCAAATGATCGAGTCCAACCGTTGTTAATACAGATAAAATGGGATGAACTAGCACTGTTGCATCAAGACGAGCTCCAATTCCCGCCTCTAAAACGACAAAATCCACCTGTTGATGCTTAAAATAGAGAAGCGCAATAAGAAAAAACGTATCGAAAAAACTAAAATGGTTTTGGGCAAAGTGGGCCTTAATTTGATCATATAATAAACAAACCTCTTCTTGTGCAATAGGGATGCCATTGATAGATATCCTTTCTAGCGGAGAAAAGAGATGGGGTGACGTAAACAACCCGGCTTGATATCCCTCCTTAGAAAGAAGCGTTGCAATCCCCGTAGCAACAGAGCCTTTACCATTTGTGCCGGCAACTTGAATCGTTTTGAACAAGGGCCTCCCAATGAGCTGATCAACAACATGTTGTAAATCGGCTAAATCATACCCTAAACGCAAACGACTGCGGTGTTGCGAGAGTTGATGAATAAGCGCATTAAACTGATCCATAAGATAAATTTCTATGAAGTTGCTATAGCTTCTTAAATTCTTCAAGGCCTATCCATGAAGATCCCAAAGGATTATGGGGCTTGATTGTTCCATGAAAATCGGATCCCCCTGAGATAAGCCACCCTTTTTTTTCAGCTATTTCAAGCCATTCTCTTTCTTGATCCAAAGGAAAACGGGCATAATAGGCCTCAATCCCATCAAAGGGCAATTGAATCAGTTTTTTGACAACCGATTTGTTTCTAATCAAATGGGGATGAGCAATGAGGGCCTTTCCACCCGCTTGATGAATCATATCAATCGTCTCGGGGATAAAAAAGGACGCTCCGGGGACATAACAAGGTTTATTATCTCCAATATACTCCTCAAAGGCTTCTTGAATTGATCCAACAGCCCCCTTTTCAACCATGATTTTTGCAATATGAGGGCGACCAATCACCCCGGCAGCTTTTTGTTTTAGCTCTTCCGGCTCAATCCGAATCCCTCTCCCCCTTAATCTTTCCAGAATCAGAAGGTTTCTCTCTTGACGTCGAATGACATGGCGCTTACATAAATCTTGGATTGCCTCATTGAGATGGTCAAAATGATACCCCAAAATATGGATCGACATCTCTTCAAAGCGGCATGAAAATTCAACACCGGTCATCAGTTGTATCCCATTTGCTCGAGCATAATCAAATAACTCATCCGTATAGGCGCTGACTCCATCATGATCTGTAATTGACAGCCCTTGTAGACCTATTTTTTTTGCTTCATTAATCAGTTCAAAAGGTGTCATTGTCCCATCTGAACACGTTGTATGTGTATGCATATCTGCACGGAATAGATGCTTATCCAAGAATCTTCACCTCTAACTCTAAATGAACTTGTTTCTTTTTATAGACAATGGATTGGATATACCTGATTAAATCAAGCACATTTTGTGCCGTTGCCCCACCGATATTTTCAATAAAATTAGCATGCGTTGTTGAAACTCTTGCCCCCCCAATCACATATCCTTTCAAACCACACTCTTCAATCAACGCACCTGCACTCGCATTCGGGGGATTACAAAAACAGCACCCGGCAGTTTTGGCTTTATAGGGCTGTGTTTTTAAACGATGGTTAAGAATCTGCCGCTCCGTCATTTTTGCATGCTCAGCCCAATTTAACCTAAACTCACAATGCACAATAAGTCCTTTCATTGCTTGAAATAGGGATGTACGATAGGCAAACTTCATCTCATGGGGTTGATAATCAATTAAATCACCCTCAGCTGAGATAAAACGAACGCTTGTAAGGAAGTCTTTTGTCTCTCGACTATTCGCACCGGCATTCATATACACAGCTCCGCCCACTGATCCCGGAATGCCTGAAGCAAACTCAAGCCCGCTTAAATTGTGTTGGGCTGTTTTCTTTCCAAGAAGCGCAAAATGGTATCCGCTATCGACACTGACTCTATTATCTTCAATCAGACAATGTTGCATTTTATTAATGATCACAAGAGCATTGATTCCATGATCTAAGACTAAACTATTTGATCCTCTGCCGAGCACTATAAAATCAATAGCGCGAGCTCGTGCAAACGCTAAAGCTTCATACGCATCTTCTAAAGACTTAATATGAGTTAAAAAGCGCGCATTCCCACCAATCTTAAACGTGGTATAGGGCGCCAAGGATACGTTTTCTTTAATTTCCATGGATTGGGGTAACTTGATTAGATTCTATCGCAACAGAATCAAAATGTCCTTTATTTTTCACTGCATCTAATATCGCATTGACAAATTTAAAGCATTCGCCGGTTCCAAATTTTTTGGAGAGTCGAATTCCTTCTGCAATAGCGACATTACCGGGAATTGCATCATCGAAAAACATCTCATAAAGGGCAAGACGCAAGATCGTCAACTCTACTTTGGGAATCCGTTCAATTTTATACTCAGATGAGACCTCTTCAATCATCAAATCAATTTCAGCACATTTCGCTTGGATGGCAAGGGCATCTTCAGCCGCAGATCGGATATGGCGCATCGCTACTTTTAGCTGTTCGGAAACAAACTGGAAGAGCTTTGAATCACTCTCGTGAGTAAATTCATAGCTATAGAGAAGTAAAAAAAGAACTTCACGGAATTTTGGGCGAGGCAAAGTGTCCATTATTTTTTTAACCCTACTTAAGGTGAAGTAAAATTATAACAAAAAGACCACTTTCTCCCTATCAAGAAATGGTTAAATCGATTAATATCACTTTTTACCCCTTAAATTTGTAAACTTATTTTTTTAATACCCCCCTGAGATCGAGGTAGAATGCTGGGATTATTTCTCGATACCGAAACAAACGGACTAAATTTTCATAAACACCGCATCCTCGAGATTGCCTGCACCATCGTCAATCTCCGCACAAAAGAGACTATCGCCTCCTTTGATTCGGTGATTAAACAGCCTGAGTTTGTATGGCAGCAGAGCGATCCGGACAGCCTCAAAGTCAACGGCTTTCAATACGATGATTTAGATAATGGACTGCCCGAAGATATCGCCGCTCAAAAAATAATTACCCTTTTTAAGGACTGTGAAATCAATCGCAATAACTCGGTTTTTATCTGTCAAAACCCCTCTTTTGACCGCGCCTTTTTTTCTCAGCTCATTTCTGCAGATGAGCAAGAAAAAATGCATTGGCCTTACCACTGGCTCGATCTTGCCTCAATGTTTTGGGCTGTTTACCTTACACAAAACGAGAAAGTGCCCTCGCATATCGGCCTGTCCAAAGATAAAATCGCCCATTTCTATGGCCTTAATCCCGAAGAAAAGCCCCATAAAGCTCATAATGGAGTTCAACACCTTATCGAGTGCTATTACGCCGTGACCTCAAACCTAAAAACGCTTCACACACACAGACACTAACCTAATAGGACTTTTCTCTCAAGCTGACTAGACAACTGGGTTTCTGGCTCCAATTTTGGGAAAAGGGTATAGAGTTCCCTATAGAAAAAATCGTTGACGATCAGGTTGGCTACAATGA
This sequence comes from Simkaniaceae bacterium, assembly GCA_021734805.1. NCBI lineage: Bacteria > Pseudomonadati > Chlamydiota > Chlamydiia > Parachlamydiales > Simkaniaceae > Simkaniaceae bacterium. The sequence continues at coordinate 2,571 of JAIPIG010000044.1, read as the reverse complement.
TGAACCCTTCCTAACCGGGTATCCCCAAAGGACCTTGAGAAGAGTGATTTTGCAAATTGATCAAGGAAACGGATGAAAAATAGCGGTGTGCAAATTATTTACTTAAATGGCCCATCAAGCAGTGGAAAGACAACTCTTGCTAAAGAGTTACAAGATTCCTTTGAAACGCTATTTCTACTTGTAGGTATTGATAAGATCATCGGTTGGATGCCCGAAAAAGTAAATAATTGGACAGGAGGTGATGCCCCTCTTGGATACAGCTGGAAAAAGAGAGAAGATCCTGCTGGTAACCTTATTCATGAACTCCAGTCTGGACCTTATGCTAAGGAAATAGCAAAGACATTTCAGGAAATAGTCCTGATGTTAGCTCAAAAAGGTCATCCCATCATTATTGACGATATTTCTTTTGGCAAAGAACAGGTTGATGAGTGGAAGGAGCTCTTAAAAGATTTTAATGTTATATGGATAGGTGTTAATGCTCCTCTTGAGGTCTTAGAGCAGAGAGAGAAAGGGCGTGGAAACAGAATGATTGGATCGGCTAGAGCTCAATTTCACAAAGTACACGTAGACACTACCTATAATTTAGAGATTGATACACATCATGCCTCTACAGCTGAAAATATTCAAAAAATACAGTTGCTAATCAGCAATTATTAGTCCTCGATTTTCCCAAGGGAAAAATCGAGGATTACTAAAAATTCTTCTCGCTCCGAGGAGAATTTTTAAAATCCATTTATAACGCACTGTTAGATATGTTGTTTAACGAAAGGCCCAAATATCAAGTAGATTAAAAATAAGATTACTAAGAAAAATCCCCTCTGATCTACGTTATTTATCAATGAAAACCAATAGGCAAAACAAAGGGGATACGTATGAAACGCACACTAGATCTTACCCAAAATTCAAATTCACACCTAGAACTTTTTCCAAATCAAGATTCAAGCTCACCTGCAGCAGAGCTTATTTCCTATATAAAAAAACTGGGGCTTAATTTTTTTTTACATCTATTACCGACCCTAGAAAAGGGAAAATAACCTATTCTCTCCCGGCGCTACTCAATACGGCATTGGCTACAGTGCTATTTCGTACGGAATCGAAACATGCTTTTCATCAAGAAAGCAGGAGTTCTAAGACGACGGAAGATGCTATTGCAAAATTTGTGGGCATTGATGACTGTAAACTGCCCAATACCAAGACAATTGACGATGTGTTATGTCGTCTAGATTATCAAGAAATGAATCACATTTTAATGGGCCTATTTGATAATTTGCGAAAAAGCAAATTATTCACCGATCATCCTAAATTGATTCCAAGAGGGATGTACCACCTTGCAGTTGACGCAGAAACGGTTCATAAATACACAAATGATAGTGACCATAACTGTGCTCAGTGTCCCTATTGCCTGAAAAGGCAAAGGGGTGATGAAGTTTGGTATGTGCACATGCATATAACCGCTTCCATTGTCTGCCCCGGGGGCATTCGAATCCCTCTCTATGTATACCCTGTCCATGCTATCTCGTTAAATATCAAAGGAAGTAATTCTCAGGAAGCCTTTAAACAGGAATGCGAATTGTCGTCACTTCCGATTATTTTAGGAGCCATTCGCGAACGTTTCCCGAAACTACATTTTTGTGTCCTCTTGGATTCTTTATATGCAAATGGGCCAAGTATGAAGATTTTGAAGATAAACAATATAGAGTGGGCAATTGTACGCAAAAGCGGTTCTATGAAAACGGTCGGACAAGATTGTGATGGTCTTGCAAAATTGAAAGGTCATAAAAAGACCAATTATCTTGAGGAAAACACAGTAAGCGGTTGTAAAAAAATCAAACGTATATACGAATTTTTTAATGAAGTGAGTTATCAGGATCAAAAACTCAATATTCTTCGATTCAACGAATGGACTTTTGATCAAAATGGGAAGGAGAAGTTCCATGTGTATTGGGAATGGATTGTCAGCTGGAAACTGACAAAAAAGAACGTAGCACAAAGCGCCGCTCAAGGACGTTTGAGGTGGCTTGAGGAAGATCTATTCAATACTCTGAAAAATCGGGGATTCAAAATTAAACATGATTACTCCAGACATCCATCGGCGCAATTGATTTGGTTTATCCTCATCAATATTGCATTTTTAATCTCCGAACTGTTTTCCAGACTCAGACGAATTGTTCCAATGAGAAAAACGAGATCCCTGAAAGACTTTATGAGGTCTCTTTTCCATGAGCTACGTTGTATTGGTCATAAGATTTTAGAAATAGCCATGTCACTGAATAGGGGGCAATTTCGATATATATTTGAGAAGGCCGTTCTTAGAAAATCTTGATGATATATTAGTGATACAAAGGAGGTTAAATAATTGATGATTAGATTGTAATAAGTTTATATAAGTGCTACTTTCTAATGGAGAAGCTTAGCATAACGGATCCGTTTTGCTCTGTACAGGACAAAAAAATTTACGCGCATTTAAGTACCTAATTTAAAGCATGTTAACAAGCTAATGGCTCGCAGAAATCCCTCTATTTTTTTCTCTATAGAGGTCAGAAACGACCGTAAATAATCCAAGCCCAGCCT
>JAIPIG010000043.1 GCA_021734805.1 Simkaniaceae bacterium | reverse complement strand
CAGGATACGCTTCTTCTATTTTCTTAAAAAAAGCCAGCGTAGAGGCCGTATTCAACGTCTTATCCTCATGAAGAACTACTTTTTTATTCAACATATCGATCGATGCCGAAATATTTAATCGAGATCTTCCCGTATTGCTCGGTATCTCTTTTCTTTCTCCTACTTTAATCCATCCGTAGGCGGCTACTGTGTTATGCGTCGGGTGAACGCCATCTATAAAACAGATGGTTTCATTGGACAACAGGCCCTTTTTTAGCTGCTCATATTCAGCAATCCATTTCTCTTGTGCTTCTCGATTGGCTTTACCGGGGACAACAGCCGGTTTTTTATAGGAAAACTGACAGCCCTCTTAAAAGAGACTTAGAGCAGATTTTTTCTTGTTGTGTAAGCAACAATCACTTAGAACCATACCCTTGGGTTCATCTTCGCATATTCCAAAATTTTTCTGATACTTAATTCCCGCTTACTTCTAATAGAATGCTTGTTAAGCTCAATCGATCAATCATTTATGATACTTTTTTAGAATAGATTTAAGTTAATCGTAAGTTCAACCCCAAAGCAATCACCAATGAAACAAGAGTATGCCATTTAGGATTGCCCTTTTCTGAAAGAGTTTTATAGAGACTTTCTCTTCCAATACCCGCTTTTTTTGCGAGATTCCCAACACCACCTTGTGCTTCAGCAACATTGCGAATAGCGACGAGGAAAAGATGCTGAGATTCTTCATCACCTTTAAGACTTTCTTCTAAGGCAGCATTGAGATAGCTAACTGCTTCATCGTGATCCTTTAGCTTTTCTAAAAGCCACTCTTGATAATTTTTATTTTTTGCCATGTTTTTTCTCCCTCAATTGGTACTCTTTTAAATACTCCTTAGCTTTATTAATATCCTTGGTTTGCGAACTTTTATCTCCTCCGCAAAGCAAGAGCACGATCTTATTTCCTATTTTCGAGTAATAGACTCTAATTCCAGGTCCATAGTGAATTCTCAGTTCTGCGATTCCATCGCCAATGGCTTTACAATCGCCAAAGTTCCCCACTTTTAGACGGTCAAGCCTTGTGAGGATTTTAGCGCGAGTGTGCAGTTCTCTTAGACTTTCAAACCAATCGTCAAAGGGGCAGTGACCAGAAGCTGTTTCATAGAGTTCAATCTCAATTTCCATAACTTTATTGTATCCTACGGGATACAATATTTGCAACTGGTTTATAACTAGCTAAATGTGAGGTGGATAAAGGTTTATCTTTAAAGCCTAGCCAGTCAAAAGTTCGAAGTGTATCCAGTAACTGGAGATTCCAACCCACTCATCATGAGTGGGTTGTTGTTTTTTAGGGTTATTTCTTGATTTTATCAGCGTTTTAACTGCATAATCATAGGTGTGATGAATGCAGATAAAAGGCTGTTATAATGCAGGCAAAATTTAAGCCAAAATATATTATTTCTTCTAAAATCATGTGTCATCTTATACGTATTGAAGCTGCAAAAGAAAAAATGCAGCACTTACCTGTGACCCCAATGATTTTGAACTCTTTAAGAGAGACAGCTCGTTTATATACAACACATTATTCAACGATGATTGAAGGAAATCAACTTGAGCCGAATCAAGTTCAGGAAGTAATAAAACATGAAGGACATTTTCCCGGAAGAGAGCGAGAGGAACATGAGGTTAAGGGATACTATACAGCTTTAACTCAAGTGGAAAAGTGGGCAGCAAAAAATATAAAAATTACAGAAAAACATATTCAAACTCTCCATGCTCTCGTCATGGCTAATGGTAGAATAAATGTAAAATTATCAAAATACAGAGATGGACAAAATGTGATTCAAGACGCTCGAACCAAAGCAATTATTTACATGCCTCCAGAAGCTAAGGATGTGAATGAATTAATGGTATCTCTAGTAAATTGGATTAAGCATTCTAATGATCTTCCTTGCCCTTTAGTTGCCGCAATTGCTCATTATCAATTTGCAACTATCCACCCTTATTATGATGGAAATGGAAGGACAGCTAGACTTCTTACGACACTGATTTTATATCTAGGAGGATATGACTTGAAAGGGGTCTATTCATTGGAAGAATATTATGCTCGTAATTTGGGAGCTTATTATGATGCAATAAGCATTGGAGAATCTCATAATTATTACATGGGACGGGCAGAAGCTGAAATTACAAAATGGATTGAATATTTTATTGAAGGGATGGTGTTTTCTTTTGAAAGTATTTTAAAACATATGACGGAAGCAGGAAAAAAAGGTTTTTCCGATCAAAGTAGTTTGTTGAAAAAACTCGATCCTAAGCAGCGTAAAGCTCTTGAATTATTTCAACAATTTGAAGTTGTTACCAGCCATCAAGTTGGAGAATTATTTGGTTATAAGCCTCGTACTAGTGCAGCCCTTTGTGCTCAATGGGTCAAAGAAGACTTTCTTATTGTTATCGATTTTTCTAATAGAGGGCGTAAATACAGGTTATCAGATCGATATGAGAGATTATTGAAATAGTTATTGAGGATGTCTTGTCTGAAATTATGCCAATCAAAAGTTCGAAGTGTACCCGGTAGCCGGAGAACGGGGACGGTTTTAAAAAACTCTTGCATTGACCAAATCATCTCATTTGCGCTAAAGTAAACTTCCTGATTGAACAACGTTCATGCGTATGCGTAAGACCCAACTGAAACAAACTATTCTCAACTCCGCCCGGTTGATCATGGAAGTCAAAGGCGAAAAGGCGATCAACATCCGCGAGATCGCCAAGCATAGCAACTGCTCTTTAGGCAGCGTCTACAATGTTTTTGAGAACTACGATGATATCGTCCTCCACCTCAACGCTCATACCCTCGAAATGCTCTACTCTGCCATTGAAGAAAGCATCGACCAGAAGTTGAAAGACGGGAATTTAAAAGAGGTCTTCCTTGAAATTGGCCACGCTTACTTGAGATTCTCACAACAGCACCACCATTTCTGGAAAGCCTTATTTGAGGTCGCCACCCGCGATTACCTTCCCGATTGGTATCGAAGTAAAGTCATCACCGGATTGAAACAGATCGAAGATAAAATCGGACAGGCGTTCCCTAAAGAGAAGGGGAGACTCCACCAGATCTTGACCTTTTACTGGGCGACGATCCATGGCATCAGCTCAATCACGCTCAACCGTAAACTCCAAGTCGTTGAGCAAACCGTCGATGATAGCTATATCAATCGCTATCTGACGAATACTCTCGATGGATTGCTGAAGTAAATTTTTTTGAGGTAATATGAACAATGTTCAAAATTTCTTTCCGATCTGTGTTGAAGCCCAGCTGAAGAAGCAGCCAAGGGCTGTCGAGCTCATGGGCCATCCTTTGGTCGTGTTTCGAGATAGCCAAGGGAGCGTTCGGGTGCTCGAGGATCGCTGTCCCCATCGCGGAGCGCCCCTCTCTCAAGGGCGTGTAGAAGGGGATTGTCTCGTGTGCCCCTATCATGGATGGAGTTTTTGTGGAGAGGGAAAGTGCCGGGCGATCCCCGGTCTCCCCGATTTTACCCCTCGATCCATTCATGGTGTAAAGAGCTTTCCCGTACAGGTTAAATATGGGTTGATTTGGACGTCGCTTGAGGGAGGAGAGATTCCGCAGATCTACGAACTCGGGGATGCTGCATATACCACCTTTTTACTCGAGAGTCGAGTTGAGGTAGGCATGCTCGATGTCATTGAAAATGCCCTCGATCCCCTCCATACCCATTTTGTCCACTCAGGATGGATCCGCTCTGATAAAAGCAAGCGGAAACCGATTCAACTCGAGATCGAGAACCAAGAGAGGGGCATTGAGGTGAGATGTCGCATGGAGGCCAAGCAAGAGGGGTGGATCCACCGGATTTTATCCCTGGGCCGGCGCGTTGAGAAAAATGCAGGGCGCTTCCTTGCTCCCAACGTGATTCAGCTCGAATATGAGACATCGAAAAAAGATCATCTCTTGATTACCGGTTTTATTTTGCCCGTAAATGAACAATGTTCAAGTCTTTATTTGGTCACAGCGATGAAGACGAAACTACCCCTTGTGGTGTTTCGCCCACTGACCCGCTTTTTATTCCGCATCGCGATGAAGCAAGACGAAGATATACTCAATCGCATCGCCGCCCATCGGAAGAAAAGCAACAGTAAACACCCTTTTGTTTCAACGCGCGCTGACTTCATTGGTATGGAAGTGAAGAAGCTACTGGAAGGGAAAAAACTCACTCAAAAAACAAGGGAGATCACCTTGTATGTCTAAGAAAAAAATCACCATTTTAGGAACGGGGAGCTATCTGCCCGCTGAAAAAATTACACATGAGATTTTAGAAGAGCGGCTCGGCCTTGAAAAGGGATGGATCATGGAGCGCTGCGGCGTAGAAACGCGCTACTATGCCGCCGGAGAAGATGCCTCATCCATGGGCACAAAAGCCGCGCTACAGGCCATTGAGGCTGCAGGCTTGTCGCTTGAAGAGATTGATGTCATCATAGGAGTTTCCGGTGTTCCACAGCAAGCCATCCCCTCGATGGGAGCCCTCATCCACAAGCAATTGGGATTGAAAAAGAGCTTTGCTTTTGATGTGAACTCGACCTGCTTGAGCTTTTTATTGGGGCTCGATATCGCTGCCGACTTGATTGAGGGGGGAAAGGCGCGGCATATTTTGCTCGTTTCAGCAGATATCGCCTCGGTGGGGCTCAACCCCGCTGATCCCAAAACGGCGACACTTTTTGGCGATGGAGCAACTGCCGTTGTCATTGGGAAAAGCACAGGAAATGCGGGTATTGAGGCTTCGGCATTTGAGAGCTGGACTGAGGATCAAGAGGCGTGTCTCTTGGAAATCGGCGGCAGCAAACTTCCCTATGTCGAGAATTTAGCCGTGGGAGAAGAGTACCGTCGCTATTTTCAGATGGATGGTCCTCTCCTCTTTAAGTCGGCCATCCCGCGCGCGCTCAAGATGATCAAAGACCTGATGGAACAGGCACAAGGTGACGTGTCGCTGATGATCCCCCACCAAGCCAGTCCCGGATCGCTCCGCTTGATTGAGCGGAAGCTCGGGGATTTCCAAGGGCGGATTATCAATATTGTCAAAGATTTTGGCAATATGATTGCTACATCGATTCCCTTTGCCCTTCACTATGCGATTCAAGAGGGAAAATTGAAGCGGGGCGATCGGTGCTTGCTCATCGGAACATCAGCCGGAATTTCAATCGGAGGGATGATTCTTGAGTACTAATGTTGTTTTATTGACGGGAGCCCGTGCCCCCGTTACTCTCGATATGGCGCGGATCTTCAAGAGAGGGGGACTGCGGGTTATTGTGGCCGACAGTTTGAGCCCCACCCTCTGCGATTATTCAGCGGCTGTCGACCGTGCCTATACCGTGGCCGCTCCCGCTCATGATCTCCGGGCTTTTGAGCGCGATCTTCAGGTGATTATCGCCACTGAAAAGGTTGATCTGCTCATCCCCATGTGTGAAGAAGCGCTCTATATCAGCATGATTCTCGATCGTCTTTTGACGCGCGTGTTGACAATGCCCTTTGAGCAGATCGAAGAGCTCCATAACAAATGGAGTTTCATCCAACTGCTGAATCGCTATGGACTTAAAGCTCCTGAAACCCATCTCGTGCGGACGAGAGAAGAGGCAGCGGCTCTGCCTCGCAGCTCTCAGAAGATGATTTTGAAAAAAGTCTATTCGCGTTTTGGGGCCTCGCTCCATCTCATTCTGCCGGGAGAGGTATTTCCCTCCGTTCCCTTTGATCCCGTCAATCCGTATGTTGCTCAAGTCTTTATCGAAGGGGTGCGCCTCTGCACCTACTCGGTCGCTATCAACGGAAAATTGACGGCGCATAGCGAGTACCAGGTGCTCCAATCGATGGGGATGGGTTCGGGCATCACGTTCCGTAGCATTTTGACACCCGACGTGTTTGCATTTGTTCGCACTTTTGTTGAGAGATATGGCTACACGGGGCAGATCTCATTTGACTTCATCCAAGGTGAGGATGGGGTCTACTGCATCGAGTGCAACCCGCGCGCCACATCGGGTCTCCATCTCTTTGACAAGTCGCCGGCATTGATTGCCTCTTTTTTGACAGGGCAAACGCCCTGCCTCTTTCCTCAGCGGGGCACGGTCTACCGAGATCTCCTCTTTTCCCTATGGTTTGGGATCAAGCAGGGAGAGATCTTTCAGCCGGAATTTTGGCGCCGCTTGTTCAAAGGAAAAACCCCTTTTTATGATCGGTACGATAAAAAGCCCCTCTTTTGCATCCCTAGATTGTTGATCGATGTGATGAAAAAGACCCTTTTCCAGGGAAAGGGCTTTCATGAAGTGATGAGTCGAGATGTCGAATACAATGGGAGGAAATTATGAGAGTTTGCATCACGGGAATATCGAGTCCCTTAGCGCAAATCACCGCGCAGCAACTCGTCGATCAAGGGTATAGCGTTGTCGGATTTTCACGGCGGGCTAGACAGCTCATTTTACCGGGAGTCGAACTCCACGCCTGCGATTTAAAAGAGAGAGAGAAGATCAGCGGGATCATGGCAGGATGTGAGATTGTCATCCACATCGCCGCCCTCTCTTCACCGTGGGGAAGTAGGGCAGATTTTGAAGAGATCAATGTGCAGGGGACGCAGCATGTGGTTGATGCGGCTTTAGCAGAAGGCGTACGCCGATTGATCCATATATCGACCTCCTCGATCTATTTCGACTACCGCGATCAGATCGGCATCACAGAAGATCAAATCGCCCCACGCCCGGCCAATGCCTATGTCGAGAGTAAGCGGCGCGCTGAGGCTATCGTCGATGGGGCACATGCGCAGGGGTTAGAGACGATCACGCTGCGTCCGCGCGCCCTCTTTGGTCCCGGAGATCAGGTCTTGATGCCGCGCATTCTCCAGGCGCTAGAGGGAGGGGGAATGCCCCGCTTCCGATCCGAAGATGTCATTGTTGATGTCACCTATCTTGAAAATGCCGCTGATGCCATCTTCTGTGCGGTGAGGGCAAGTAGTTCCTGCAATAGGCAGAAATACAATATCACCAATGGCGAATCGGTCATTTTACACGAGCTGTGCAAAGAGCTGGTCACGGGTATCGGATATACATATTGCGAGCGCAATATCCCCTATCCTGCGGCTTATGCTGCGGCATGGCTCGCCGATCGCCTCTCGCGTCTCTCAAAAAAAGAGCCCCTTTTCACCCCCTATACCATCGGTGTTCTCTCCTTCACCCAAACTCTCTCGATTGAGAAGGCATTGCGCGAACTGAAATACACCCCTTGTGTCTCACTCAAAGAGGGGATTGCTCGCTATGTGGCATGGTGGAGGAAGCGATGAAGATTTTTGAAGTCGGATATTGCACGGGACCCGGGAAGATCGCCACTCCCTCGCTCCCCTGGAAGCGGGTGCGCTTTCCCGCTCGGGCATTTTTAGTCGATGTGCCACACCATGGCTTGATATTAGTTGATACGGGATATAGCCAAGACTATTTTAAAGCCGGGACTTGTTTCTATGATTGCCTTTTACCGGTAACGATGGGAGAACCCCTGGCTGAGCAGCTCAAACACAAGGGGATCGCTCCAAGCGATATCGCCTATCTCTTCATCACCCACTACCATCCCGACCATATTGCCGCTTTAAGCGACTTCTCTAAAACGCCCTGGATCTACCGGAGAGATGCGCTGAATACCTTGATGCGCGGTGGTTGGTTCTCTTCGCTTAGGAGGGGCTTTTTTCGCAAACTCATCCCCCCCGTTCCTCCCGGATCAATCGGCTTCGAAGCGGGCGATTTTTGCCATTCTTTCCTCTCGACGGCATTGAAGAGTGCTCCGCTGTGGGACGGGATAGAAGTCGTCGACCTGCCGGGGCATGCAATGGGGCAGATGGGGCTTTTTATACAAGCCGACTCACTCCTGCTGATCGGCGATGCCGCTTGGTCATCTGAGGCATTACAAAGAGGGGAGAGCCCTCATTTTGTGGGACAGTGGATACAAGAAGACCGGAAGAAGTATCTCCACACCTTTGAAGAGCTTCACCGGCTCACAGGGCAAGGGGTACGCTGCTATCCGACTCATGCCATTGAGGAAATATGTTGAGAATTTTGATCAATTATATCCGGGCGCTCAAAGCTAGAACCTGGTCGCGTGAGCAGATTGAAAAGCATCAAAAGAAGCGGCTACAAAAAATTCACGCCTATGCCAAGAGCCATTCGTCTTTTTATGCCGCTCTCAATGGGTTCCCGGTGATTTCCAAACGGGAGATGATGGAGAATTTTTCGAACTTCAATACCCAAGGCATTTCCAAAGAAGAGGCGATTGCACGGGCGATGGTTGGCGAGGATATTGGCAATCTCACCGTTGGTCTATCATCAGGCACATCGGGCAACTGTGGCGTGTTTCTGCTTTCCCAAAAAGAGAAGGAGGCGTGGTGCGGCCATGCCTTGGCTAAATTGCTTCCCATGTCACTTTTCAAGCGGCAAACCGTGGGCCTTTTTTTACGCGCCAATAGTGCGCTCTATCAAACAGTGCAATCGCGGCGCATCGCTTTCACTTTTTTTGATCTGCAGCGTCCCTTTGATGAGCTCTATCGTCAATGGATCGAAAAAAAACCAATGGTCGTCATTGCACCCCCTTCTGTGTTGCGACTACTTGCAGAAAGAGGAGGGCACCGTCCCCTCCGGCTCATTGCTTGTGCTGAGCGCCTTGACCCTTTGGATGAGCGGGTGATTGCAGAGGCATTTGATCAACCCGTCTTTCAGGTTTACCAGTGTACGGAGGGCTTTTTAGGTACCTCGTGCGCTCATGGCTCGATCCACATCAATGAAGACCTCATCTATATGGAAAAGGAGTGGATCGATGAAAAGAGTGGACGCTTTGTCCCGATTATCACCGACCTCTACCGATCAGTGCAGCCGATCATTCGTTATCGCCTTGATGATGTGCTGCGGATTAGAAAAAAACCTTGCCCCTGCGGTTCTTCCCACCTCGCTCTTGAGGCAGTTGAAGGGAGGTGCGATGATATTCTCTATTTCCTCAAACAGGGGAAGCCGGTTCCCATTTTTCCCGATTTTTTCCGCCGGGAGATCATGCTCACCGACCCTCAGATTATTGACTATCAACTGATACAGCGCTCACCGCGCCGGATGCTCCTCTTTGTCGATCGCCCCTCTCTGCGGCTGAAGCAAAATATCCAAGATTATGTCAAACAGTGTGGCTGTGAGGTCCCCGATATTGAGTTTTTGTCCGAGCCTCTAGCGCGTGACATGCACCAAAAACTCCGCCGTATCAAGAGGGAATTCCATGCCGATTATTGAACTCTATGATGCCGGCAACCTCTCCGATCTCAATGAGCTCTTGACAAGGGAGCGGTCGCTCATCCGCCACTATGTAGCCGGGTTAATCCGCGAGGGAGCGGAGAGTTATGTGGCGAATGTAAAAACAAAGGTTATTTTTTTAAGGGTGGATGACTATCTTCTCCCGCTGACGATCAACGAGAGTGAGTATGAGAACTCGTATGTGGCATCAGCCTATGCGGTCATTCCATATGCAGAGGAAGAAATGGAGCGCCACGGCAAGCCATGGCTGAAGTGGTGGTTAAAACCTCTCTTTTTTCTTCTCAAACGGTGGCTCAAGTGGGCGAAGATCAACCGGATGGTGATCGTCAACAACGCCCTCTTCTCCACAAACCTTTACGAGTCTCTAACGGCCGAGCAAATCGGTGCTATAACAGTGTTTTTAAGAGAGCGATTCCCGGCCTACACGATCACCTTTCGTTCGCTCAATGAACGGATTAATCCCTTTTTGACAAACGAGCTAAAAAAGCAGCGGTATCGGGTGATTACGAGCCGCAGCGTCTACTTTTTCGACCCCGAGCAGTTCAGCCGCATGCCAAGTAAAAACCGTTGGATTTACAAGCGAGATCTCGCCCTGCTAGAGCAAGAGGGGATCGAGGTCATTCCCCATGAGGCATTTGAGCCCACCGATATTCCGCGCATCAAAGAACTCTACGATGCCCTTTACCTGGAGAAGTACTCCCTGTTCAATCCCCAGTTCACGGCCCGGTTTTTTGAAGAGGCGCTAGCCCATCGGACGCTCACCTTTACCGGGATCAGATATAAAGAGCGACTTGTCGCTGTGATCGCCTTTTTCACCTGCCAAGATGTGATGACAACGCCGATTGTCGGCTACGACTTGACGCTTCCTCCGGCTCTTGGTCTCTATCGCATGGTGACGGCGCTTGTAATCGGGCATGCCCTTAAGACGGGCCTACTCTTCCATATGAGCTCAGGGGTAGGGCATTTTAAGCGGCAGCGGGGGGCTTTCCAGGTGATCGAATCGACAGCCGTTGATATCGATCACCTCAGTCTATTTCGCCGCCTTCCTTGGCTCGCCTTCGCGGCCCTGTTCAATACGTTGGGCCGGAGCATACTCATACGGGATAAACTGTGAATAGAAAATCTTACCCGGGTACCTAAGGGCAGCTGACGGCATCGGGTCAGGAGCGGACTCATAATTCGTTGGTTGCTAGTTCGGATCTAGTATCAGGAGTCTTTAAGTTACAAGTAGTTAGATTCAGAGCCTAGCTGCTTTTACCAGAGTTAAAACGCTTGTTTCATCATATTTAACAATAGAAGGGAGCTGGGGGATTGAGGAATATCCTTACTTATAACAATAAAGATAGAATAGGGTATCTCAGGTAGATTTAGATTACATGGTAAAAGATGGTTTGTTCTGCTCGGATGAAATAATAAATAGTCCGGGAAAAAACCAACAGATGAACTACTACAGACTAGAGAGGCGATTGTCTCCCAGCTAGACACTTCCATCGAAGCATTTAACTCGATGCCATATTTCTGCCGGTAGTTTTTTTTGAGAGTGTGTACCTCAGGTCTAGGTTCCGTAAAGATTGCTTTGGTAATCAATTCAGAGACCGGTTGATTTGCATTATAGTATAAATTAAATCTTCCCCGATAAAGTAAAGTTGTTTCAAAAGCCGACAAGTCTTCATTATCTAGGGCAATTCCAAAGTCAATAGATCTTTCTCCTAGCCATTTTTTTATGAGAGCTGTGTGACCAAATCGAAATTTCAACTGAATTTTGGGCGCTTTTATCGTTAATTTATTTATCGCTGACGGCGTAAAACCCCCCGCCTTTAGGCGTGGGGATATAAGCCATCTTTTCTTCTTGCACGATACTTAATGGTGTGTTACAACGATAATATGAAAATTGTAAATAGATCATATCGATACAGATTCTATCCTACCGACGAGCAGAAAATACAG
>JAIPIG010000042.1 GCA_021734805.1 Simkaniaceae bacterium | reverse complement strand
GAGTGCGTATCCCAGTTGTTTAGAAAATTTTTGAGACGTTTAAAATTCCCTAGGAGAGGGAATGGGAGATCCTTTTTTTTACTCCAAAACCACTTGGAATTCAAGTTGTTCCGATTTTTCTAGCGGGAACCGCTGTTTGAACAATCAATATGTTATCAATTAATTCTTTAAGTAAATGCGAATTCTTAATCAGAATATCTAAAACTTCTTGACTGTTCTCTTTAGGAATCCCACCGCTTTTGAGAAGATCTAAAGCAGCAATGATAGCAGAAAGAGGTGTTCTCAATTCATGGCTAATCATTGATATGAATTCTTCCTTCATTTTTTCTAAGCGGATTCTCTCAGTAATATCACGAGCAGCCAAGCGCAATCCCATTTTATCACTGTAATTATCAAGACGAAAAGGAACGGCGCTACATTCTAATTGACAAACCTGATTATTTTTTCCCCTCATTTGAATCACTTGGTTTTCCCAAGGCTTATTGCTTTTGAAATACTCTAAATCCTTTTGTTCAAGTAAAAGAGAAGAAATTTCCTTATCCAAGACTTCTTCTATAGAGAAACCCAAAAAATTTGTAACTAAATGATTTGAATAAACTATGCGCGATTGATCATCAACTTCCCATACCCATTCTTGAATGTTCTCAACCACATTTTTTAACTTCTCTTCGATTTTCTTAATCGCTTCTTTTTCTCTAGCTTGGCAGGTCGCATCGTGTGCGGAAATGGCAACTCCGATTAATTCATGTTTATCATTTCTTTCCATAGTATACGTTGTATGAATAACGAAGATTTCTCCATTTTTATTAACGGCATTCGTTTCAATATGAACAATCGGTTTTCCCTGTGAAAAGTTTTGTAATAAGAAATCAAAATAATCTTTTTCTTTGTCCGGAATGAACGTCTTGATGCTTTTCCCAATGATCTCCGCTTCAGTCCATTTATAAATAAGTTCACACCCCTTGCTCCATGTCTGAATATTGCCCTGCATATCACAACTATAGACGGCATCGACCATTGAATCTAAAACTTTTCTCTGGGCTTTTAGCTGTTTTTCAATCAATAGATGTTTAAAAAAGATTTCATATTGCAATTGAATCCAATACATGAGCGTTTGCAACTGCGATTCATTTGAAGCATCTAAAGCCCCCTTCTTGTAAATTTCTAATACGCAACTAGCCTGAGAATGATTGAAGATAGGGATAACAAGCCCACTCTCAATCCCGGCCTTCTGCGCTATTTCATACCGAGGGTCATCCTTCAAGTCATAAGCAATCACCCCCCTTTTTTCTTTAAATGCATGAAAGGGAATGGCCGGTGTCAGATAACAAGCGGAAAGCGAAGCGGAAGTTGTTTTAAAGGCCTCTAAAAACTCGCTTGGATCTGAAATGATTTCTATACAGTGTAGAGCTTCCTTATTTGGATTCCACTCCCATAAAAGGATGACTTGCCATGCATCTCTTGATTTCAAGAGGGAATGAAGTTGATACATAGCCATTTTCATCGAATCAGATTCGTGAATGCATCTGGAAAGATCGGAAAAAAACTGATTGTCGTATTGATCAGAAATAAACAGGTACTCCCAAGGTTGGTATGTGTATACCGAAATAAATTGAAGAATTGGTTTGTATCTTCGCCGGCATCTTCGACTTTTCACCCTTATTTTTTTGACCTATCTTCAATAGGATCAAAAAAATTAAGCCGGCTAAAGCCTGATAAAAATTAAAAAATCCTCTCTATGAATAGAGGAGGTTTTTTGACGGTTAAGGAATATTGGCTATTAATGGTTGGGCCGCGTGAGAAGCTCCCTGCTTGGATCCAGGGAGCTTCCAGCTTGGCCTCCGTTCGAAGAGCCATCAAAGCTACAATCCCAATTCTTCAACTCATTTCGGTATAGTCAATTCATCAATTCAATGCAAGAGTGTCAAAATTTTGGTATCTATTTTTTTTTGCTTTAGATATTTCAAAATAGAAGACACCTTAAAGGGGCAAAAGGAGCATGCCGGGAAAAAATATAGTTATTTTAGTCGATGATGATGAGGATCTCTTGCATATTCTCGAGTATTTATTTCAAAATGAAGGGTATGGAACCGAATCCTTTACGCAGGGCAAGCCTGCGCTGAACTACCTTTTGGATGAGAGTCATTCCGAATCGATTGCTTTAGTTGTTCTCGATCGCATTTTGCCTGACATGGATGGAATTGAAATTCTAATGCAAATTCAAGAAAAGCACCAACACAGAATCCCCGTGCTCATATTGAGCGCTTTGGATGCTGAAAAAGATGTGCTCGAAGGATTAAAACGGGGGGCTCTTGACTATATAGGCAAACCCTTTAACCAAAAAATACTCATGGAAAAGGCCCGAAGCCTCATTTCGAGAAACACGTAATGTTTGATCAAGCCTACGCCCTCTTTTTTTACATCCTATTGGGGGAGGTTATTCTCGTTATATGCCTTATTTTTATTTTTTTTATTGAACGCCTTGCCTTCTTTTTTCAAAGAAAAAAAAGTATGCGTGAAGAGCACTCAATTGAAGTCTTTATCTTAGATTGGCTCAAACACAAAGAACTGAATTTAGATCAACTCGCTAAAGGAAAATACGCCCCTCGCCATATGTTAAAAATACTAGAGCGCTTTGATCGAAGGCTTAAGGGAAATGATTGGTGTGACTTCAAACAACACTATGTCGAGCGATTTCTATCTATTAAAGCCACAGAGTGGATTACAAGTCGCTTTTGGAGACGGCGCTACTTTTCAGCTAAAGTCTTTGCCATGTGCCCTCAACCGGCCGATGAGATCTTTATCCACTCTTTGCTATTAGATTCCCACTTTATGATTCGCTGTGAAGCAGCTCGAGTTGCAATTGCCCTTGAAAACCCCAAACTCATCGCTCTTCTATTAGACCAGATGAATTCCGGGATCGAATATTTGCAAATCTACTTTCGAGACCTCTTAAGACAAAGCTCGAGCAAAGGGATTGAGATCATTGCCCGTCTTTCAACCGAACCGCGATACCATATTCCGGCATTGATTGCCCTTTCGGGTCGATTTCTAGGGCATCATGTTCCCGATATCAAAGCAGACCTCATTTCAGATGATTTCACACAAAAGTTTTTTGCCCTTGAAATCCTCATGTTAAATCCAATAAAAGAGGGTGAGCAGTCTCTTTTTAAGCTCGCGAAAGATACTTCAAATGCCATCAAAAAAAAGGCAATCATGGCCTTGGCAAGCTATAACACGTTTGAAACACTCACTTTTCTCAAAGATATTGCTCTAAGTGATGAAGCGATTGATCTTCGCTTCGAAGCGATAAAATCGATCAGAAAATTAAAAAAAGAAAAATTTCTTCTCGATTCAAAACCACCCAATCAAGTACATGAGATTTTAAATTACCTCAAAGAATTTGATCGTGTTTACTAAATTTCTCATATCCATTCAATTTTTCTTTATTTGGTATTTCACTATCTTGAATCTTGTTTATTTATTTCTGATCGTATTGGGTTCGTTTAAAGTTTATAAGCGAAAAAATGAAGTGGAGAGTGAAGATTTTACATCCATTCTTCATTCGGAATCTCTTCCTGAAATCACCCTCATCATTCCGGTTTATAATGAGCTTGATCAGAGTGTTGAAAATATTCGGAATATGACAAGGCTCACCTATCGCTATAAAAAAATAATTATCGTCAATGACGGTTCAGCGGATGATTCACTAAACGCTCTTCTCGAAACATTTCAAATGACCCCTATCCCCAAGCTCTACGAATCTCCCCTGGAGACACAATCTATTCGACAAGTTTACCAAAGCAAGACCCATCCTGAGATCATTCTCCTCGATAAAGAACATGGGGGGAAATTTGATGCTTCCAACGCCGGCATTAATGCAACGACATCCGCCTATTTTATTGTGATTGATGCAGACACCTTTATCGATGACATCGGTTTTAAGGCAATGATCCGCCCTATCTTAATGGATGATTCCACTGTTTGCGTTGGATCGAGCATCCATTTGAAAAATGAATGCGAACTCGACTATAATCGTATTTCTACTCTCAAATTCCCAAAGACTTATCTAGTGTCAATGCAAGGCATTGAATATATGCGCAGTTTCTTGACTCGCCAAGGATGGGATTTTTTTAATGCGAATTTTATCGTTGCAGGTGCATTTTCTCTTTTTCAAAGAGACCTCATTGTCGATATTGGAGGGTTTGCAAATAGTGTAGGAGAAGATGTTGAAATTGTGATCAAACTCCATCGCAAGATGAAAGAGCGCAAACAAAAGTATAAAATTTTTCATCTCCCCGACCCCATTGCTTGGACAATGGCTCCTGAAACCTGGGGCGAACTAAAAAAACAACGGGTGCGATGGCATCTTGCCGTATTAGAACCCCTTTTTTTTCATAAAAGAATGTTATTCAACCCTAAGTATGGCTTTATCGGATTGGTTGTCTATCCCTTCTGGCTTTTTGGGGAAATGTTGGATCCCGTTATAGAAACGATTGGGTATTTTTATATTTTATCGACATGGTATTTAGGCATTCTAAATGCCTCTTTTTTCTTTCTATATCTTGCGATGAGCCTTGGGATTATTCTCCTCTACACCATTTATTGTTTGCTTGTCGAAGACCTAGGCTTTAGAAAATACCCCTCGATTCGCAGCTTTCTTCTGCTTTTCACCTCATGCCTTGTCGAGAATATCGGGTATCACCAGATTGGCCTTATTTGGCGTTTGCAAGGCTTTATCGAGTTTTTTAAAAGGCTTCCTAAAGTCATCCGCACTAGCCGAACAATTAATTAACAACCCCATAAACTATCGTACAATTATTATTGTTTTTTACAAACACTCTCTATATTATATTGCGCAATGTTAATTATGAGTATTTTATGGCAGCTATTTCTTTATCTAAACGACCTATATTTGAAAAAATGTTTTCACTCGCATCAAGAATTAAACAAAAAACTCCTATGGAGGTCGTAATTGGAGCTGCTTTCATCGAGGCTGCCGATTTAATAGCTGTCCCTTTATGGGACCGCCAATTGGACACTGAAATTCATGAGAGTATCTATGAAACTGCGATGAAAGCTGCAAAGCAAGTATTTCATTTCACCTACAGTGATGCTGCTACTCCACCCCACCTTTCAAAAGATGAACAAGAAACATTTTGGGTAAAAAAAGAATCTACTCCTTGGTCAGGTTTACATTCATTTTTAGAGGGACCTTCAAGGACTGATTGTGGAGGAGCTTCTAAAGCCATTATGATCAAAGCCATTGCAGATGTGATTGGGGAGGAAAAATTTAATATTATACACTCCCACCCTGAAATGGCGCTGAATTTCACTGTGGGAGTTTCTCACGTACCCAATCCTCTTGAGTTTTTTACGCTGCCGGCTGATGTTCGCTTCTATTCGGCAAATCGATCCGGTATTACTTTAGGGACGAGATTATATTTTCACGGCATCCCTTGGTATGGAATCAAGCACCCAATAGGTTCCGGTCATGGTCATTGGGCTTTTTATATGGATCGTACAGAATCAGGAGAGCCTTTGTATTGGGCAATGGGATTTGATGATCTCGTTACGGAAAATGAATTGTTACAAGATCTTTTAGATCGCTATAATGCCCCACAATCAAGTGAATCTAAAGAAGTTCAAAACTATTTTTCAACCCGAGAAGCTTTTCTGGAGCAAACAAAAAAATGGTATTCTTCAAAGCTAATAGGATATGAAAAACAAATGGGCCTCTGTTATGATAAGCCCGATACTCAGCTTTCTATGGAGGAAGCAAAAAAAGTAGGTCTTGGATTTTTTGGATATGCTCAAACGGATCGGATATCATCCTTAGCTTTAAAATTAATAAAAGAATCTCCTAAGACCTCGTTAGAGGATCCCTCTATTCCATTGAATCTGGGAATGAAACATATCGCTCTATTGGCTCAGCAGCTTCTATCCACGCCCACAGAAAAACCGGATTATTCAACGACTCAAGCACAACATTTCATTAGATGGGCCGATTATGAATAATAACACCAATTTTTCTTCCATCATCTATCCTCTAGGATGGCTCTCAAAAAGATAGGCTGCCGTCACTTCGACAAATTCGGCCTTGCGCTGAAGCTCTTTGAGGCTGCGTGCTCCACCGTATGTAAGCCCGCTGCGGATCCCCCCTAGAAATTCATCGAGAAGTTCTCTCGCCGACTTTTTTACGGGAGCCCAAAAATCGATTCCCTCAGCGACCGTTTTTTCTTTTAGGCCACCATAAAAGTCGATTTGGAAGTCGGCACTGGCTTGACCACGGTACTTGGCAATGAGACCTTCTTTCGTTTCTTTTTTAGGGGCGGCACTTTCTTTAGTCAGCGCAAAGAGTTTGCCAATCATCACACTGCTTGCCCCTGCAGCTAAAGCGAGAACAATATCGCGACTTGTCCGAATGCCCCCATCGGCAATGAGTGGAACGCGCAGTTTTTCGGCAATTTTAGCACAATCATAAACGGCGCTGAATTGCGGTACGCCAAAGCCGGTCATAATGCGCGTTGTACATGCCGCGCCGGGCCCAATACCCACCTTAATCGCATCGGCCCCCGCATTAACGAGATCGTGATACGCCATTGGGGTGCAAACATTCCCCGCAATGACTGCTTTGCCGGGACATTTTGATTTAATCTTTTCTATAAAATGCATCATTCGATCGGAGTGGCCATGTGCAACATCAATACAAACTCCCGATGCTCCCCGCTCTAACAGCTCAATTGTTTCGTCGAATTTTTGAATACCACAAGAAACAAAGGTCTTATCTTGATATTTATCCACCCAGCGCTTTTGATCCTCCATAGGAGAAAAGCGGTGATAAATGGGAGTAGATCCATACTCAATTAAGATATCTGCCAGCTCACCACAAATCGTCGTATCCATATTGGCACATAAAATCGGAATATCAATTTTACTATCCTTGGTAAGCCAACTACTTAAATTGGGTTCGGTGCGAGAAGGGACATTATTAAATTGAGGGACAAGGGCAACATCGTCAAAAGTATAGGCTTTTTTCATCAGTAATTCCGCGTATTTGAGATTAAAAAATTCTTTTCGACTCTAACTCGACTTTGTACATTTTTTGGCGCGATTTTCACAATCTTTTGACATACAATCGGTTACCAATTTCTGTAATGGCGTGTTCAAGCCGATTGCAGGAATTGGTAACCGATTGTATGTCAAAATCTTGCAAAACTCGCATCCGAAAAATGTACAAAGTCGAGTCTAACTCAAAGGCGATTTTTGGGAAAAGTCTTTCACTTGATATTTATATCGCTCTTGAATCACTCCCGGTATAACCAATATCGAGTATGTTTAAGTTCACCTGTTTTAAATAGGGCTCCCATTTTAACTAGACCGGCTAAATCACGAGTGGCCGTTGCTCTTGAAGTCTTTGTAATTTTAATATAATTTTCAGCACTAAGCCCCCCCTTAAATCCCTCTATTCCTTCTGCAAATATCCTCAAAAGCACTTTTTCCTGCCTCTGATTGAGTTGCCCTTTAAACTTTGATAAAAGGTGAGCTTTTTCAATGAGAAAATTTAGCATCGCAAGAGACTCTTCCTGAGCCTTTAATATCATATTTGAGAAAAAAACAACCCAGTCTTGAATATTCAATGTATGATTACATTTTCCGAGCTCCAAGTAATATTGTCTTTTATTCTTTTCTAAAGTTTTTGAGATCGCTACCAGAATGGGCTTTCCTATACTTTGGGATAGTATTTTTTCAACCAAAGCCCGCCCGATTCTTCCATTTCCATCTTCAAAGGGATGGATGCTTTCAAAGAAAATATGGGCAATCGCAGCGCGTATTAAAAATGAATCTTCCGGTTGCGAGGAATTAAACCAATGAATAAAGCGCTGCATTTCATCAAAGACTCGATCAGATGGAGGTGCTTCAAAAAAAACATGATGCCGATCATACCGGCTCGATACAATTTGCATGGGCTCAGTATGAGAGCGGTACTTCCCTGAGTCAATCTTTTGATTCGATTGATTAAATAGAAGGGAGTGCCATTCAAATAGCATTTCATGCGTCAGCGGCTGTGAAAATGTTTCATAAACATTGCAAAGCAGTTTAGCAAGGCCTGCTTCTTTGGGAGAGGTTTTCTCTGTAGAGCTTTTAAGCCCGAAATGCCTTTTAATTGAGGATTGTAAACTTTCTCGATTGAGGATTTCTCCTTCAATTTTTGAGCTTTCAATTCCCTCTATGCTCAGAATTTCTATGACAAATTGCTCACGATTTTTTGGATCAATCCCCTTAAGAAATGCAGCTGACTCCCCTACACTAATCAGAAATTGTTTTTCTAATTTTACAATTTGAGACGCGTTAAGGTTGAATACCGGCCAATGAGGCAATTCCCAGTTCCATGGCATGATGCATAGCTCCTTGCTTTATAACTCATATTTTATCATAAAACTGAGTTATAAAACAGCATCCTATAACTCATTTTTACCTTCTGAGCGCATATCCAAATGATTATAAGTCACTTAAGCACGAGTAAGTCAAAATTTGAGATTAAAGCTCAACTTGCCAAAAATCGCAAAAGTGGGCATGAAGAGAAGTTTGCTAACTTTTTTAAAAGATATGATCAAAAAAAGCTCCTTTTCACCCGTTAATGCCTACCGCCTACAACTTGGGCCTCATTTTAAAATTAAAGATGCTATTAGGGTGATCTCCTACCTCAAAAGCTTAGGTATCGATACTGTCTACACTTCTCCCTATTTTGAGATCCCCAAGGGATCGAATAACCCCTATTTGATCACTTCCCCCAACCGTTTGAATACATTGATTGGAACGCCGCATCAGTTCTCCCTTTTCTTTAAAGAGCTGAAATACTACGGGCTTGCCCATCTTCTTGATTTTGTCCCCAATCACCTCGCTGCAACCGTTCAAAACCCTTGGTTTTTCGATGTACTGGAAAAAGGTCCTTCATCACCGTATGCCCATTTTTTTGACATCAACTACGACCCTCATTATAAACCCCTTAAAAACAAAATCTTATTGCCTATTTTGCCTATTCCTCTAGAGGAGGCAATCCATAAGGGATATATCAAATTGATCGGCTCCGGCAGTAGCGTCTCTGTACGCATCGGTCCGATTGCTTTGCCTATTTCTGAGGAATCGCAAATTTGGATTTCAGATCATCTTACAAAATCAATTCACGAGCCGAAGCAAATTGAAAAAATCCTCTCAATGCAACACTATCTACTTGCCTATTGGAAAAGCGGCTATGATTTGATTAATTACCGCCGTTTTTTTGATATCAATGATTTAATTGGCATCAATATGCAATACGATGACGTCTTTAAAGCCTTTCATGAAAAGGCCTTTCATTTGATTCAAGAAGGGCATGTCCAAGGGATCCGCATTGACCATCCCGATGGGCTCTATGAGCCTGCTAAATATTTAAAAAAGCTCCAAGACGCTTTCCCCGGTCTATATGTCATTGTTGAAAAAATTCTAGAAAAAGATGAAAACCTGCCCAATGACTGGCCGGTAGACGGCTCTGTCGGATATGAGTACCTCAACTTACTCAATGGCCTCTTTGTCGATCAAACAAATGAAAAATTGATGACAAAAATATACGAAGATTTCACCGGTGTGGTTCATAAATCTAAAGAGATGCTTATCCTCATTAAAAGACAGATCATCGGGGGGTACTTAAAAGGAGAGATTAAAAACATTACAAAATTGATCTTGGAAAAAGCCAATGACCCTGCACTCTCTTTTTCTATTTTAAAAGATCTCATCGTTGAACTGCTGTGTCATATTCCGGTTTATCGCACTTATGCCAACGAAAATGCCATATCAAGCGATGATGAAGAGATTTTATCGCAGGCTATTCATGATCTTGAAGCCTCTTTAAAAGGCCCTCTTCCTTGTGAGATGCTCATTCTTAAACAAATAACAGAGATGAGAGTTCGATTTCCCTTATTGAAATTGCAGCAACTGATGCCCTGTGTGATGGCAAAAAGTTTAGAAGACACTTTTTTATATCGCTACCATCGACTCATTTCACTCAATGAGGTAGGAAGCAATCCCCTGCAATTTGGAACATCTGCCGAATCGTTTCACATTAAAAACCGGCAGCGACTCGAACGCTTTCCTCTCAACTTTATTCCCACCTCAACACATGACACAAAACGCTCGGAAGATGTAAGATACCGCATTAGCGTACTCAGTGAACTTCCCTCTTCTTTCCAAGAACATATTAAGCTTTGGCATCAGCTCAACCTTCCTCATAATCCCGGTATCGATAAAAACATTGAGTTTTTCATCTATCAAACTCTGATTGGCTTTTGGCCCGGCACTCATCTACGCAATAAAAAAAGTCATAAAATGCGCCTTCATGACTATCTTTCAAAAGCAATGAGGGAAGCAAAAGACTATACCAATTGGGTTGATCCCAATCTCAAATACGAAGAAAATGCCCGGCTCTTTCTGGAACATATTACAAACCGACGTTTATCCCCTGATTTCCTATCGAGCCTTGATGCTTTTGTCGATGAAATCATCGCTCTTGGCAGGTTCAACTCGCTCTCCTCCATTATTTTAAAAATGGGATCCCCCGGCGTTTTTGATCTCTACCAAGGAATGGAGTGCTTTGAGGACTCACTTGTTGATCCTGACAACCGAAGAGAGGTTGATTTTTCAAAGAGGCGCTCTCTTTTGCTCAGGCTCAATCGCAAAAAAACAACTGAGAGACTCCTTTCAACGCCTCCCGGTGATTTTCATAAAATGGCTCTCACCCACTTTTCTCTCAAACTCAGACAAGCCCATGCAGATCTATTTTTACATGGTGATTACATCCCGCTCACCCTTGATTCCCCTTTCCATCAGCACGTCATTGCTTTTATGCGACAAAAAGATGATCGAGTCATTATTTGTATTGCCTTTCGCTTCTTTAGCTCAATCAAAAAACTCCCTCATACAAGCTTTCATCTTAAACTGCCTTTTGAGCTTAAAAAGATAGAAGATCCTCTCTACCGTCACCCCGTCATTATTGAAACATTTGATCACGGCTCATACCTCAAGATTGATTATGAAAAAACTCAAGGGCTTCCTTTAGTTTTCATCGGCTCAATCCTTTCATAACAATCAAAACGACCCATTGCCCTCGCAATCCCTTCATCAGTTAAGGTCATTGAACCGTCCGTCAAAACAGAAAAATCTTTGACCTTAGACCTCAAAATCTCGATAATTTTTGCATTGCGGTTGATTCGAGGCTCAGAACCTTTGGTTTCCATATCATTGATCCATTGGCGCAAGTCACTATTTGTCACTTTCTCTGATGGTGTATGCAATTCTTTAGAAGCAATAGAGCGCACCTTATCAACAGTCCTCCAAAGAAAATCAGATAGATCTTCATCCTTAGCTGATAAAAACCCCTTCATTTTTAAGTTGTTTAAAAGAGGTTTCAATTCATGATATTTGGGCTGCCATATTGAACGGCATTCAAACAAAAAACCTAATTTCGCATAAAACCCAACCGCCTTCTCCTTAGAGTAAAGTGAAACTCTCCCCTGACAGCCGAGAGTACAGCTTAACATAACCGCCCCATCAATTAAAGCCGTCCCAACCCCTTTCAGGCAATCCGCTTCATCTTTAGTAAAATTTTCAAGCTCTGTAACAAAAAGCTCCTCAGCCCTTCGGTCTTCATAACAAAACAATGTTCCTACAACGCGATCCAGTGCTTGTGCCGTCATTTGATAGCCACTGGGCAATGCAGCCTTATTTATTTCACAGTAAATTTCACCCGGGATTTCATCCCCTTTTAAATTTGTGAAGTGTGTCTTAAATCCAATGGTATCACTCGCAACTGCCGCCATATTTAAAACCCTTATTTTTGATTCAAATGGTCTAACCCGCATTTCTCACGCTTTCTCGGTGAATCTGTGCAGTCTGTCACGTCATCTTCGTCCTTCCCGGGGCTCGTCTTGTCTATTTGACAATGTTCTCGCCCCGGGAAGACCAAATCTGACGCACCATCCTGCTCACCTT
>JAIPIG010000041.1 GCA_021734805.1 Simkaniaceae bacterium | reverse complement strand
AGAGTTGGGATTTTAGCAAAGATGGCGCTTCGAATTTTTATCAGGCTTTAGCCGGCTTAATTTTTTGATCCTATTGAAGATAGGTCAAAAAATTAAGGGTGAAAAGTCGAAGATGCCGGCGAAGATAAAACCCAATTCTTCAATTCATTTTGGTATATAACCTTTTATTAACATATTTTAGCGAAATAAACAAATAATTTTACAGTTTGAACAACACGCTTACACAACTAATTATTAAAACTTTATGTATATTGTTTTAGATCTCATTTATTTTTGATTTTTAATAACATTTCATGTTAAAATCCCTGTAAAAAAGGATTTCATTATGTCTGATCTGCCCCAACGCCCGGCTCTTTGGAAAAGAATCTGTGCAAAGCTCCTTGATTACACACTTGTCATTTCAGGGTTTCTTTGTATAAGCAATTTATTGTCATTTGATTACACATTGCCTCAGCTTCTAGCAATTTTCTTTGGCGTTAGCTTCTTATGGCTTCCCCTTGAAATCCTTCTACTCAAACTCTTTAAAACAACCCCCGGAAAATACCTCTTTGGTATCTCTATCCCCCATCGGCTTAAATTCATTGAACTCATTAAAAGCTGCTCCCTATCGGCACTTAAATCCTTCCTATTCTTCATCCCGCTTTTTAACATTGTTGTGGCATTTGTCTTAATCCGAGAGGAATCAAATGCACCAAGTCAACTGATCTCTAAAAAACGCAAGCTCCACAAATTGATTATCCTATGGACTATTGTTGTTGGCGTTTTTGGATATACCGGCCTAAACTTTGATATCGAATCGGGATCTCAAACTGAGATTGCTGCAAATGGAAAAATCCAAAAGAAACTCAACTGGGTCACATACAAACACCCGGAGCAATCGTGGAAAGCGGCCTTTCCCAATAACCCCGAAGAGCGCGACTTCACGCTTAATCTCCCTAAGGGAGAGCAAAAACAACTCGGTTTGAAAGAGCTCGTCTTTACAGATCATGACGGGGCGGTTGAATACACCATCTCCTCAATTGAAATCCCCCATAATTTAATGAGTTGGGGCCATAAATTGATCTTAAGAGGCTCTCTCAAAATTATTACGGATAATGTTCCCGGCGCTAAAGTCATCAGCAAGAAGAACTTTCGCTACCGCAATAACCCCTCTCTTCACTACACCTTGGAAGATAGAGACTCTGAAAGAATGGGCCGATTGATTCTCATTGGAAATACCATCTATAAGATTGAGATTTCTTATCCCAAAGAGATGAAATACGATCTCGAGCAGGAGCTCTTCAAGTTTATCAATTCATTCGAGTGGTAAACCCTCGACTTTGCAACTTTTTGGTCCCGCCTGCCTCGGTCTTTGCGCATCATGCGTTCGGCCTATGGTCGAACTGGGAGATTATTAAACCCTAGAAAGGGTAAAAAACCCCTTCCCGGTTTTAATAACTCCCTAGAGAACAAATATCTCGAGGCCCTCAGATCCAAAAAGTTACAAAGTCGAGATAATAGATTTATATAAAAATGGGTCCTTTTGTTTTAGGAGCAGACACAACAGGTAGGAGCCTCTTTCTTAACCCACTTTTTGCTGTCTTGCACTACTCGTATACGGGTCTCCCTCCATTGGTCAGGGGTTTCTTTGCGCGCTGAGCATTCAACAGCTCTTCGCCATTGAATGATTTGCTTTCTTCGCTTCCAATTTTGAACCATATTAAATGCTTCCCTAAGGGGGGGGAGTAAAGAAGGATTGATTTTCCTCATCCTTTCTAAGAAAAGAGACGACTCAGTAAGAGTATGTTTTCGAATAAAGGCCGCAATTGGCTTAGCTGCCGCCTCTATTTTATCTTCTTCCTTCGGCATGCTTCTCACAACGCAACAAATCTCCGGTAGTAATAGCCTCTCGTTAACGTAATCTCTAGGAAGGTTGCTCAGGAAGGCTTGGAGCTTTTCTAGCTGATTAATACAACGATGATAATGATCAATGGAATCGGTGTCATTTATTAGGAGTATCAAAGGTGTACATTCTCTTTCTGCTTTATCGAAAGCCCCATGCCTCAAAAGCTCTCCTATTACGGGGGCCCCCTTGTCGCAGATTAGGGCTAGATCAAGAGGTTGACGTCCACGGGCACGCTTATAAATGTCTGCTCCGGCTCCTAATAGGACCCTGACTACATCCACATTGCCCTCCAATACCGCAAGATGTAATGCTGTATGTTCTTGGCTATCAGTTGCATTAGGGTTTGCCTCGGCCTCTAATAGGGCCCTGATTATATCCATATAGCCCTTCTGTACCGCAAGATGCAATGCTATATCTCCATCACTATCAGTTGCATTAGGGTTTGCCCCGGCCTCTAATAAGGCCCTGACTACATCCATATTGCCCTTCTGTACCGCAAGATGTAATGCTGTTTGCCTATTGTTATTAGTTGCATTAGGGTTTGCCCCGGCCTCTAATAGGGCCCTGACTACATCCACACTGCCCCCCAATGCTGCAAGATGTAATGCTGTTTGCACATTGTTATCAGTTTTATTAGGATTTACACCGGCTTCTAATAGGGCTTTGACTACATCTAATTTGCTATTTCTTGCTGCAAGATGTAATGCTGTTTGCACATTGTTATCAGTTTTATTAGGATTTACACCGGCTTCTAATAGGGCTCTGACTACATCCAATTTGCTATTTCTTGCTGCAAGATGTAATGCTGTTTGCCCATTGTTATTAGTTGCACTAGGTTTTGCTTCGGCTTCTAATAGGGCCATGACTACATCCAATTTGCTCCATCTTGCTGCGAAATGTAATGCTGTATCTCCATCATTATCAGTTGCATTAGGATATGCCCATGCCCCTAATAGGGTCCTGACCGCATTCACATTATCCCTATACGTTGCGCGATGTAATACTGTCTCTCCATATGGAGTAGTTGCATTAGGATTCGCCCTTGCGTCTAAAAGAGTCCTCATAGCAAACTCATGCCCCTTTTCAGTGACAAGAATAAGTGCCGTGCTGAGTTGATTCAAAGAACATGTTTTAATCAGCAGTTTAATTGTTTCCGTATTAGCAGTGTCTAATAGAGCTTTGCAAAGATCGGTTACTTTTTGTTCTAACTTATGGACGCCATCGGGCGGAATAGCTCTGCTTACTACCTCGGCGCTTGTTGGGCTTATTGCTGCCATTTTCCTTCTCCATGGTATACTGAAATGGTGCTGAAAAAATGAGAATTGCACAAGCTTAAAAAAAAGTATAAACAGTTGAGGAAATATCTCGAGGCCCTCAGATCCAAAAAGTTACAAAGTCGAGGTAAACGTATTATTTTTTACGTTTAGCACGGCTTTTGACAGGTTGGATGAGATGAAGGCGGTGATAAATCCCAAGACCGATGATCAAAACAACGGGCGTAAGAAGCAGAGCAATAGGATAGAGTAAATTTGTAATATCGTGCTTTGATACGTCAATGGCAAGGACAAGTCCTTTAAGGAAGAGCGCCGTGACCACAATCGAAACAAATTTTGTTAAAGAGTTTTTGAGCTCATCGGGATGGCGATCCTCTTTTTTCCTGAGCACCTCTTCAAGCATTAAGTATTTTGCCACATCTAAAACGGCAATTGAAAATACGAGCAAACTCACATCATCTAAGAGTTCATAGACGCGGTAAGTCCCATGGCTAATATCAATGACCGCCGTGACAAGCGCAAAGAAAATAATCCATAATGCGATGACATATAAAACGCTACATCCTAAGACGTATCCCACATTGGTCAATCGAATAATCCATTTGCGGTACTCAAACATCACTTAACCCTTTAATGCCATTTGATTGTCTCATTACCTGATTTAGATCGATCAATCAAGAAATATTTGAATTATTATCCTCTATTTAGGCACTATCAAACAATATGGCAAAACCAAACAATAGAGATAAATTCCTTGTTTTATTGACTTCGGGGCTATTTATCGCCTTTCTTGTTGGTATTTTTGTTTTCATGCCACCGATTAGGCTCACTACGGCCAATTTGCCTACAATCGGTCATCCCGAAGCCCCCGTTCAAGTGGTCTTATTTGAAGATTTGATGTGTGAAGAGTGCCAATACTTTTCCAACACCGTCTTTCCTTTACTTAAAGAGCATTATATCGACACCAATAAAATCACCCTCTCTCTCATCCCCATTGCCTTTTTACCTCATTCACAAGAAGTATCTTTGACGGCTCTTTGTGTGTTTTCTCAAAATCAAGCGGATTTTTGGCTTTTTCTAAAGGATTGGTTTGAGTACCAACCTAGAGCGCATATTCGTCCGATTATGGATCAAATCGTACAAAAACTCCCCCATATCGATAACAAAACACTCCATCATTGCGTTCAATCGGGTCTCTTTATGCCTGTTTTGAATAATAACATGAGCCATGCAGAAAAATGGATTCAACCTGAGATTGAAGTTCCAACCTTGTTTATCAATGGCGCGCGCGCGCCTAACTTTCTCTATCCCACTCTTGAAAAAATGATTGATCAAGCCCTTGCTAAGCAGGAACAAAAAAATGATTAAGCACCTACAAAGACAGGGATTGTATTTTGCGTGGTTAATTGCACTCATTGCTACGGGAATGAGCCTCTATTTTGGAGAAGCGCGCGGCATCACCCCCTGCTCTTTTTGTTGGTATCAACGCCTCTCTTTATTCCCACTTGCGCTCATTTTAGGAGGGGCCGTTTATACTCAGCATACAAAGGTCGCCCCTTATCTTATCCCACTACCGATCCTCGGGATCGCCACCTCGCTAACTCAAATTTTTTTTATACATTTTAAGCACTTGACATGCGGCTCATCGACTCACTGCACCCATATTAGCACCGCAAACCCCTATCTCATGCCGCTCCTCTCCCTAACAGCTTGTTTACTCATCATTAGCTGCCTCAAACTTGCGACTAAAAAGTCTCCCCTACTTAAGCCTGAAAAAGGGTACATGGCATAAAATATGAAATTGTGATATCCTTTTCTTTTTTTCACGATGTTTTATGAAGCTACTAGACAAATTAAAACTTGAATACCCTGAAAGTTCTTCCTCGCAAATCAAAAAATGGATTTTGCAAGGACGCATTTTACTCAATGGGCGCAGCTGTAAAAAGCCCCACCAGCTCACTTTGAGCGATGATAAGGTCATGCTTGAAAATCACCGGCAACCTCCTCTTCAACACGACATACAAATTTTATACGCAGACAAAGACCTCGTCGTTATTAATAAACCGGCCGGTTTACTATCCGTCAATCTCGACAAAGAAGATGCGCCCAATGCACATGATATTTTAAAGCGCCATTTCAAACCTAAACGCGTGTTTCCCGTTCACCGCCTTGATCGAGAAACATCGGGCATTCTTGTTTTTGCTCTCAATGAAAAAGCACGCGATCACCTCAAAGAACAGTTTTTTGATCACTCGATTAAACGCCAATACCGCGCCATTGTTCAAGGCAAAGTGTCACCTCAACAAGGGACATGGATGTCGCGACTCATCGAAGATCCTTCTTTGAAAGTGCACGTCACCCACTCTCATCGCGGAAAAATGGCCATCACACACTATGAAGTCGTAAAACAATCCGATCAATTTTCCGAACTTCTTTTGACATTAGAAACAGGCCGTAAAAACCAAATCCGAGCCCAAGCCCATGACATAGGTCATCCTATTGTTGGGGATATCAAATACGGCGCAACAGCAAACACTTTATCACGCCTTGCCTTGCATGCCATTGTCCTTGAATTTGATCACCCTACACTTTTAAAGCGCAAGCGCTTTTACATTCCCGCCGATAAAGTTTTCGATTGTCAAATCAAAAACCACTCGCTACAATGATTTCATGACTATACCTTATTTTTGAAAAAGCAAACCTATATGGACTTAAACCGCAACCGCGTGAGTTAGAGTGATGAAAAAGACTGTTTCTAAGCGGCAAAGCATTGTTTCTGCTGATTATGGCAGGTTCGTAACACAGCTTAAGAAAAAGATACGATCCGCTCAATTTAAAGCAGCCTTAGCGGTGAATCGAGAGCTAATTCGACTGTATTGGGATATAGGACGGGAAATCGTTGAAAGACAGGAGAAAGATGGTTGGGGCTCCGGCGTTATAAATAGGGTTGCGCGGGATATTCAGAATGAATTTCCGGGGATCGAAGGATTTTCCAAGACAAATATGGGAAGAATGAGGGCATTTTACCTGGCATATTCAATTTCCCCACAGGCTGTGGGTAAATTAGAAAACCTACCTATTTTCAATATCCCATGGGGGCATAATATTGCTATTTTTGAAGGGCTTAAATCTCTCGATGAACGCCTTTGGTATGTCAATATGGTTATTCAAGAAGGATGGTCTCGCAATGCTCTAGTGGACTCTATTAAAATAAAAACTTACAAACGACATGGCAAAGCCATTACTAATTTTCAAGATAGACTGCCCGATCCACATTCACAATTAGCTCATGATACCCTGAAAGACCCTTATAACTTTGATTTTCTTGAGCTGGCTAGAGAACACATCGAAAAAGATCTAGAAGAAGGGTTACTCAAGCACGTTGAGAAATTTTTGTCTGAGTTAGGTCAAGGCTTTTCCTTTGTTGGTAGACAAGTCAATTTGGTTGTAGGCAGCAAGGACTTCTATATCGACCTATTATTTTATCACTTAAAACTGAGATGTTTTGTGGTGATTGAACTTAAGACAGTTGATTTTAAACCTGAATTTGCGGGTAAGATGAACTTCTATTTATCCGCCGTTGATGATCTGATGAAACATTCCACAGATAATCCAACCATTGGTATTTTGATTTGCAAAAGCAAAGACAATTTCATTGCAGAATACGCACTTCGGGATATTCACAAGCCCATGGGAGTAGCTGAATATGAGACAAAAATCATTTCAACCCTACCTAAAAAGCTAAAAGGGCAACTTCCAACAATTGATGAGATTGAAGCAGAGCTAAGTGCCATTCCAACTCCGAGGGCAAAAAGAGTAAAAAACATGAAAAAAGCAACATCAAAATGAATAATGATCGGAAGATGTTGGCTTCTGAAAATGGGCATGCAGAAATAGTTGCGAGGCTCTCTTTGTAAGAGCCCATTAACTTGAGGTAAATGCTCTATGCTTTTAAAGCGCAAGCGCTTTTACATTCCCGCCGATAAAGTTTTCGATTGTCAAATCAAAAACCACTCGCTACAATGATTTCATGACTATAAAAAAACTATACCGTTGTCGCTGGGATCGCAAAATTGCAGGAGTTTTTGGTGGCCTTGGGCAATATATCAATATTGATCCGACCATTTTACGGCTCATTGCCGTCTTTCTTATCATCCCAACGGGCGTCATTACCCTTCCCCTCCTTTACCTTATAGCGGCTCTTTTAATCCCGGAAAGTCCGTCAAGGGCTTACATTCAGCCAAAATTTAAAAAACTGATGCGCAACCCGAGAAAGCGCGTTTTTGCCGGCATCTGCGCCGGTATCGGCGATTATTTCAAAATCGATCCCACCATTTTGCGCATTGTCTTCGTTCTTCTCTGTATTATCACGGGACTCGTCCCCCTCTTAATCGCCTACTTTATTGGCATCCTTATCATCCCTCTTAAGGCCGGATAATCATGGCTTCCAGAGTATCGCCCATAGATAGCTCTGCATTTGTTAGAGAAGCCTTTGAAAACAACAAAAAGCTTACTGACAAAGCCCTCCCCTATTTGCCAATTGATGCATGGGTAGAAGCTATGAAGCATCAAACAATTTCCCCTCATGTTATTCCCCTCACTCGCTTGGAAATAATTTATAATTCCTTTTCCCGAGCTATGCATTGTTTACCCATACGCAGAGCATGGCTTCAACCAGTGCAACCTAGGGTTATTAATTCTTCTTTAGGGGAACCCGATAGAATTCGACACCTTATTTTTGAAAGAGAAGCATTGTATAGACTTAAACCGCAACGGCGTGAATTCCCCACTGAAGAAGCTTCAATAGAGCAGGCGAAATTAGCACAGGAATTTATCAAAGGAATCTTTGGTATGGTTCGCAACATTAAAACAGGTAAAGCCGAAGGTCCTCGATATCAAAATGAATATGAACAATGGCTATTAGATCCTACTCAAACCCTATCGCCCGACATCATTGAATCGCGCGGAAACAGTGCATTAATAGAAGCTTCACGCTTAGGGTATGATCTAATTGTCAAAAGGCTTCTAGAATCAGGTGTCTCAGTCGACAAGGCTGATCGCGAAGGAAAAACCCCTTTGATGCTTGCTGCTGAAAAGGGGGATACAAGAATGATAAACCTCCTTTTAGCAAAAGGTGCACTAATCGATAAGGGTGACAACGGAGGAATAACGCCTTTGATCCTTGCTGCTGAGAAGGGGCATATAGCAGTCATAAAGCTTCTTTTAGCAAACGGCGCATCAATCGATAGGGCTGATTGCTGGAGAATAACACCTTTAATGGAAGCTACTCAGCATATACATATGGGAGTAGCAGAGTGCCTTTTAGAAAATGGAGCATCAGTCGAAATGGCTGACTCTATGGGAAAGACGCCTTTGATGCTTGCTGCCGAGAAGGGGCAGATAGCAGTCGTAAAACTTCTTGTAGCAAAAGGCGCATCAATCGATAGGACCGATAACCAAGGAAGGACAGCTTTAATGTTGGCTGCTAAGAAGGGGCATGAAGATATAGCAGAGCTCCTCCGCTCCCTTGCGATGAGCATATACCCGTGATTCAAGAGTTGTTTTTTTTGTCGTAGGTCGAACTTTGACTAGGGCTTGGCCTTTGCTCAAAAGAAGTGGGCTATATTTTTTTTGACAATGAAAGCAATCAATTGTATACGCCACTCTTTTAAAGGGTGTTGTTGCAAATGGGTTATATTTTAGCGCTTGATCAAGGAACAACAAGCTCACGCGCGCTCATAGTTGATGAGAAGGCTCATGTTAAAGGGTTATCTCAGCGCGAGTTTGAACAGATCTTCCCCGAATCGGGTTGGGTTGAGCACGATGCAACTGAAATTTGGTCATCGCAAGCAGCTGTCATTGCAGAAGTCTTTGCAAAGACTAAAATCCCGATGAAAGAGATTCGGGCCATTGGAATTACCAACCAACGAGAAACAACCGTCATTTGGGATCGCGCAAGCGGACGCCCCATCTACAATGCCATTGTTTGGCAAGATCGACGCACCTTTGAGTTTTGTAAAGAACTGAAACATCGAGGATTCGAGGATTTAGTCAATCGCAAAACCGGCCTCACCCTCGACCCTTACTTTTCAGCAACCAAAATCCGATGGATCTTGAATCATATAGAGGGAGCTAAAGAAAAGGCAGCAAGAGGCGAGTTGGCATTCGGAACAATTGATACTTGGCTGATTTGGAATCTCACCTGTGGGCGTCATCACATCACAGATGTCACCAATGCCTCACGCACCATGCTTTTTAATATCAACACACTCGAGTGGGATCAAGACCTTTTGGATCTTTTTGAAATCCCCCGATCTCTCCTCCCCGAAGTGCATTCTTCAAGTGAAGTGTATGGGCAAGCACAATCAGAACTATTTTCAACACCCATTCCGATTGCGGGCATTGCAGGCGATCAACAATCCTCTTTGTTCGGCCATGCCTGCACTGAAAAGGGGATGATCAAAACGACATACGGAACAGGAGCTTTTTCCCTATTAAATATCGGGCCTGAGCCTACGCTCTCTAAACACCGGCTACTTACGACCATTGCATGGCAAATGAATGGCCAAACCACCTATGCCCTCGAAGGAAGTGTCTTTATGGCAGGGGCAAGCATCCAATGGCTTCGCGACGGGCTTAAAATGATTGAAAACTTTTCCGATGTGGATCGCTTGGCCGACACCGTTCAAAACACGAATGGGGTTTATATCGTCCCCTCTTTTACCGGACTTGGAGCCCCGCATTGGGACCCTAAAGCAAGAGGGACGATTTTAGGCCTCTCCCGCGGCACCACCCGCGCTCATTTATGTTTAGCAATGCTTGAAGGCATCGCCTTTCAGGTGAGTGATGTCATTCAATCGATGATGCTCGACGCAAAATTAGAAAATGCCGTTATGAGGGTCGATGGCGGGGTCACCGTCTCCAAACGACTCATGCAGTTTCAATCGGATCTCCTTCAAATGAAAATTGAAAAACCCACCTCAAAAGAAATGACGGCCTTAGGGGCAAGTTTTTTAGCGGGTCTTGCCGTCGGATATTGGAAAAACATCGAGGAAATTGCAGCGCTTTGGCTCCCTCAAGATGCCTACGCGCCACATAGCTCTAGTCAAGAAATACAACTGCCGAAAAAAAATTGGATGCGCGCTATTGCCTGCGCCAAGTTATGGGAGAATGAGCCTGATGCAACGTCGTGATCTCATTCATCAAATGACGAAGACCCCCCGGTTTGATGTGATCATTATCGGCGGTGGCGCTACGGGACTTGGAGCTGCTGTCGACAGCGCAGCACGTGGGTATAAAACCCTCTTAGTCGAACAGTATGACTTTGCCAAAGCGAGCTCATCGCGCTCGACAAAGTTGATTCATGGTGGACTCCGCTACCTGCAACAAGGCAACTTATCCCTTGTCACGGAAGCACTAAAAGAACGGGGCCGCCTATGCCATAATGCCCCTCACCTGATCAGCCATCGCCCTTTTCTAGTCCCCAACTACCAGTGGTGGGAAGGCCCATTTTATGGCTTTGGTTTAAAAATTTACGATGCTCTTGCCGGTGATCTAGGGTTAGAAAAATCTCATCACATTGACAAAGAAGAAACCCTTAAGGCGCTCCCCAACCTAAAAAGTGAAGGCCTCAAAGGCGGGGTGATCTATTACGACGGACAGTTTGATGACTCAAGATTAGCCATCACGCTAATGAAAACGTGCATTGATCTCGGAGGCATTCCCCTCAATTATATGTGCTGTGAATCTTTAATCAAAACGGGAGATCTCATCACAGGCGTTATCATTCGAGATAAAGAAACAAATCATACCTATCAAGTTGCCGGAAAATGTGTGATTAATGCCGGGGGCATCTTTTCCGATCAGGTAAGACAACTCGATACACCCACGGCTAAACCGCGTCTTTTTTTAAGCCAAGGCGTCCATCTCGTCTTGCGCGCTTCCCTTCTATCAAGTGATCATGCCATTTTAGTCCCCCATACACAGGATGATCGCGTTTTGTTTCTCGTCCCTTGGCACGGGAGGGTTATTGCGGGGACAACAGACACCCCGATTAAAGAACCAACGGCCGAACCCATAGCCTTGCAAAGTGAAATTGATTTCATCCTTACGGAAGCTAAACGCTATCTAGCCCATCCCATCACCCCATCCGATGTGCTTTCCATCTTTGCAGGCATTAGACCCCTTGCCAAGGTGAGTGAAGAAAGTGACACTTCTAAAGTATCGCGCGATCACCTCATCCTCACTTCAGAATCCCATTTAATTTCAATCATCGGTGGAAAATGGACTACCTACCGTAAAATGGGAGAAGACGTCATTAATGAAGCGATTAAAGTGGCAAAACTCAAGAAAGTCGCCTGTAAAACCAAAACGCTTAAACTCCATGGCTATCTCGATGGAGCCGATCCGGACAACTTAATGAGTGTTTACGGATCCGATATCCATTCCCTTTTAACGCTTTTCAAAGAGGATCCCTCTTATAGCGAGTTAATCCACCCCGATCTCCCATATCAAAAAGGCGAAATCATTTGGGCCGTGCGCCATGAAATGGCCCGCACCATTGAAGATGTGCTTTCCCGCCGCACCCGCTCTCTACTTCTCGGAGCCAAAGCCGCCCGCGCCTCAGCCCTACTCGTCGCCCACTTAATGGCAAAAGAACTGGGGAGAGATCGCTCTTGGATCGATGAGCAAGTCAAAACATTTGACCAACTCAGCCACCCATACCTACCGGAACAGCTTTAAAACATATTTATTAAATATTTAATTATAAGGTTTTACTCTTTAAAAACCCCACCTTTTAAGTTGAAATTTAAGGAAGATTTTATTACAATTTCAGGCATTAATATCTTTTTTCATGGAAACTTAAGATGAGTGTAAATACTCGACTTTGTACAATTTTATGATCAACTCGCTGACGCTCATCGATCATAGGATTGGACAAGAAAAAAATTGATAGAGAGCGCTCAATCATTCATACTGTTTGGTTATCAAGCACAAACGGTAAAACTATGGACTCTCT
>JAIPIG010000040.1 GCA_021734805.1 Simkaniaceae bacterium | reverse complement strand
CTTTGAAGCAACCCGCTAATTCAGACTCCTCTATTATTACGTGGATTCGAGAGACTTCAATCAGAAATATTCATCTGATCCAAGGCCTATTTTGTGCTGCAAACATTGGGGCGACTTTTTATGCAGCCGGAAAGCTTGTGTCCCTTGCCGGAACAGATTTTTATTTTAATGAGCGGCTCCATGTGATTTCATCAGAATGGGTAGGAAAATCTCTTTTTTTAACGGTTGTACCCGGTTTAATTTTTGCAATTGGGAGGCAGCTTATTTCTTATCTATCATCCCACACTCCTGTCGTAGAGCATACGCTGAGCTTCCCTATCATTGATCTTGATAGCGGAGAAAGTTTGATAGATCCGGATACGGGAGATCCCGCAATGATAGACTTTAAAGCGGTGCAATCGCCGGTTTTTCGAATGGGGCAGATCGTAAATCAAGCTGTTCATATTTCTCAAATGGCAATGGATTGTGGGCTTATTTTACTCTCTAAAGATCGATGGGTTTATATAGCGCATGCCCTCACAACACTCTTTAACTTTTATAAGAATACGTCTTTGAAATGGAGCGCATTTTCATTTAGCGATGATACGCGAAAAATGACGAGTTATCACTTAACTTTTGAAGAGGATTTGAATGCAGAGGTTTCAACTTGTCCCAAGCATATGGGCTCAGCAGCACAATCGGCTAAAAAATTAGTACAATCGGTCTTGTTAGTGGGAGATCGTGACATATCCTATTCTCCTTCACGAAAAATATTTGAAATGAGGATCGATAGGTCGGAGTTTCCGAAATGTTCTTCTTGTGATGAGCCTTTAACGGATATAAAATATGAGCGTTGGCCTTGGAATCGTGAAATATCGATTTGCACCCCTTCTATTTCCGCATCTGAAGAGAATGAGGCGTTTTTTGCAAAATTAGAAGCAGTATGGGATGTGTTTAAGTTAGGAATAGGCTGTTTAGGACTTTATCCTCAACTTTCAGTCTTGAGTGCTAACATTCAGATCGTAACAGCAGCCTTTGATGAGGTGCTTTTTAATCAGTCAAAAACACATGCTTTGAGTCAAATCATTCGCGATCGAATCGATGCATCTTCGGCTATTCCTAACCATTATAGAGGAGCCTCTGTCAATAAAATCCATGTGATTTCAGCTTCGGTTATTTTTGGTTTATCGTGCCTCCTTACCCTAGGAATCAATCGACTATTAAGACCTTCGATTTCAGCAAGCGAGTGGCTGAGTAGTTCATCTATTCCTCCGGAAGGATTGAAGGGAGTTGCGTTGAATTGGTCGATCCCCGCTCTCTTTTTCCTAACCCAAGCCGTTCATGTCGCTCGAATCATCACACTCATAGCGCATCAGGTTTTTGCATCCCAATATCAATGGCCTCATGCTATTTCGATCGGTGCTGTTGTGACAAATTTAGTACATTTTTCCAAACTCCGTTGGGTTGAATGTGTTAAAACTATGGAATATCCCATCAAAGTCCTTAATGCGATGAATGCAGGCATTTCTACTTATTATATGAATGAGCATTCATTAAAAGATTTTACCTTAAGTGCACTGTTTGTCATGCCTATGCCGATTGTTCCCAAGAAAGAACAAATTGAGGCTTTTTTTAAGTCTTCTTATGAATTGATCCAATCGTGTTTGGATAAAAGTCAATGGGAGCGGTTTTGGTTCAAAGGGAATATTTGTTATCGTACGTACTTTTTAGCCGAATCTTTTTTCAAATCCGGATTGTTTTTATTATCTTTAACGGGTGTTGATAGAACCTATGGAACAGCTTGGTTCCATAAGAGAGCGCATTAAGATGTTCGCTGAATCAGTTTTTCGAGGGTTTTGATTTTAGTATAGCGGCTCATCATCTCTAGGGCTAGGAGATGACGCGCATCTTCTTTTGCTGCACATAAATCGCTTAAGATAATTGAGTAGAGATCGCGATCATGCGCTTCTCTTGCAGCCATTTCCACTTCATCCGGCGTTGAAATCCCTCCAATGAGTAGGGTATTAATTTGCTGGGTCATGATAATTTGTTCAAGTTCCGTTCCATAAAAGCAGCTGATGCGATGTTTGTGTAAGATGGTATCGGAAGGATCGATAAAAACATCTTCATGGATTTGACAGCCCCAAGTATCGAGTTTAAGGGCATCATGTTCTTTAATTTGTTTGAAGAGAGGGGAGTGGGTTGGCAAATCAATATAATTGCTATGGAAAGAAGTGACGACATGGACGATGGGAATCGAATGGCGTCTTGAAAAGAGGATCGCTTCATTCACTTTGTTTATCACATCATTGGATTGAATATGTTTTAAGCAGAGATTATACTTGCCCTGTTCATGAACATAGTCATTAATGAAATTCACTAATAAAAGAAGAGATCGAATCATGAGGAGGCTCTCTTTTGGAATCTTGTCTATAATAATGGGATATATCATATCCCATTATTAATGGGAATTGAGTAGAAAAAGATGAGGCATTCCGTTCCGGGATTTTTTTGAGAAATACTCGCATTAGATAAGTGATAAAATTGCATGCCAAGACGGGCTTTATTATCAAATTTATAGGCGATATCTAAACAGGTGCGGAACTCAAGTGGATAACCGAGGTCCTTATCATGCCCTTGGAAATAGACTCCGGGAGCGAAGCTGGGTGTGATAACAAGTCGCTTAGAAAAATGCAGATCCCAACCGATTCCCGCATAGAGATAAAAGTTAGCTCGTGTTGATGTGAAAGCACCAATAAAGGGGCGCGCCATTGCAATAGATAGGGCTGTCGTGTATTGTATTTGAAATTCACCGCTTTTCGGTGTTTTGAAAGCGTTAAAAATCCCTCCTCCAAAAGAGAGCAGAGGAACCATTCCCGTATTATCAAGGGCTCTTGCATGGCAAACGTGGGGGAGGATTGCAAGAAGTAGAACGAAAAGATATTTAAAAAAAATCATTAACACTCGAGAAGTTAAAAAATTCCCTCCTATAAATAGAGGAGATTTTTTAAATTGTGAAAGGGGAATCGATTTTTAATCAATCACAATATAGCGAAATGAAATGAAAAACCAATTCTTCAGTTTATTTCGGTATATCTCCCTTTAGAGGAATATTCATGCAAAAAATTGATTCTTTAGATGATGAGCGACTCATTCCCTATTTATCTCTTAAGGCGCAGCAAGAGACGTTTATTGCCGAGGGGATAAAGGTTGTGACTTCACTTTTTCAAAGTGATTTAGAAATCATTTCTATTGTGATTTTAGAAAACTATATCCCATTCATTCCTGAAAAACACCATCATCGAGTTTTAATCGGCAATGAACAAATCATGCAGGCAATCATTGGATATAAGATGCATCAGGGGATTATGGCTCTTGCTAAAATCCCTCCAATGAGAGATCTGAAATTGCTTCAGGGTCCGGCTATTTTTTTACAAGGACTTGCTAATGCGGAAAATGTAGGAGCGATCATTCGTTCTGCAGCCGCATTTGGAATTGAAGAGATCATCTTTGATTCAATGTGTTCTCCTCCCTATCTTCGCCGCACTGTTAAAACAAGCATGGGCGCCATCTTCAAAATGAAGGTTTATCATGCAAACCATAGCATTCAAGACTTGGGAAAATTCAAACAAACCGGGTATCAAATTATTGGAGCCGATCCTCAGGTTGGGAATGTGTCAGTCAGTGATTTTAAGCCCATGAGAGATTGGATTTTAGTTTTAGGAAGCGAAGGACATGGAATCGATCAAGGAGTCAAAGCTTTATGTGATCCCCTGGTACGCATTCCCATTTGCTCAGAAATTGATTCACTCAATGTCGCCGCAGCGAGTGCTATTTTTTTATATATTTTAAAATTGGCAGGTTAATACTGTTTGAGAAGCTCTTTTAGTTTTTCAACATGATCCCCTTGAAGCTGGATCGTATCGTCTTTAATTGCTCCTCCACTACCCAGTTTTATTTTTAAATCTTTAAGAAGAGCTTTCATTTCATCCGGGTCAAGGGGAAGATTGTGGATCAGTGTGACAAAAGAGTTTTTTCGCCGCTCTTTTGTAATGCGTACGGGATGGCTTTTCTTTTTCTTTTTTTCAATTTCTTCGCGACTAATAAAATCGCCACCAAAAGTAAAGGGCATATGCTAACTTGGGTTAATATTCATCGCTTGAGGGTGATTTACGCATTTTCTTTACTTGAGCGTGGGAGCGCTTCTCTTCAAGTAGCTTTTGCTGTATGCGTCGCGACCGTCTTTTTTTTTGTTTGCGCAATTTATCAATTGCCTTTTGCTTTGCTGTTTTTTCTACATTGAGCCTTTCTTCGATCTTTTCGCACAGAAGCCGACGGGCGAAAAAGCGATTGAGGGATCGAGAGCGCTCTTGTTGGCATTTAATTTCAATTCCGGTGGGAAGATGCTTGAGATAAACAGTTGAGAAGGTTTTATTGACCTTTTGCCCGCCTTTCCCGGAACCTAAAACAAATTTTTCAACAAGATCATCCTCTTTGATGTCTAATAGCTCCATTCTCTCTTTGAGAGCTTCTTGTTTTTCTTTTGAGATCATTCTTCAGAACTCTCAGCTGAGGCTACGCTGCCACTTCCTGCAATCCGTTTGGTGATTTTTGGGTGGCCTTGATAAAAGATGTGACCGCTTCCTGAAATATTTGCTTCAAGCGCATCTGTTGCATGAATGCGTGCAATGCCTGATCCTGAGATTTTGACTTTTGCTTTTTTTGCTTTGAAATGATCACCTAAAAATTGTCCCGATCCGGAAATCGTCACATCTTCTTTATCCGTATGTCCTATGATCAAACAGGTACCTGATCCTGAGATTTGTGTTTTAAATTGCGACGTATTGAGCGTTAAATCTGCATTTGCCGAACCTGTGATAAAGAGAGAAAAGGAATCGCTATTTAAAGATCCGTCTGTTTTTAGATGGCTTGACCCCATGAGACGTATGACATCGATGTGAGGGGATGAAATTTTATAAGTAAGGGGGATTTTAGTCGTAAAATACTTGCCGTTTTTATGTGATACGTTGAGAATTTGGTTAGTTACTTCCGTATCAATAAGCGGGACGATGTTATCATCTCCTTCAATGACAATTGCCGTTTTGTCTTCTTGAGTGAGAAAGATTTGCGCATTTCCGGAAATATGAATCTCATGAAAGGCGGGTAAGGGGCGTACATCAGTTGTAATTTTCCCCGAGCCTTCGACAACAGTGGCAAAACCCATATTTAAAAGAAGGGGGGCTAGACAAGACAACAAAGAGAAAACCAATTTCATAATTACCTTGTTATTAATATAATCTGATTCCATCCTAAATAATCAGGAAATTGATTTGCAATATCAATTTATCTCGCCTCTGCCTATTTAATTCCTCGAAATTTAATCAATTGCATGTTATACCGATAAAGAAAAAACATATTATAAGAATAATAAAAGGGTTTTGAATTTAGCATGGATTATATGACAGTTTGGGAATCAATTACGCAATTCTATTCCAATCATGCGTACGTCGTTAAGGCAGTTTTTTTACTGCTGATCGCTTTTATCATGCACATCATTTTAACCGTTATTCATCGCTCGATCCATGAAAGGCTCAAAAAATCAAACCGAATATGGGATGATGCTCTGACCTATGCTATTTATATCCCCTTAAAACTAATTCTATGGGGATTTATTGTCTTTATTTGTATCAGTATTTTTCATCAAAAATTCCATTTTTTCTTTTATGATTTTGTAGTTGTTCTGTATCAATTACTCATTTTAGGCTCATTTATTCTATTTTCCGTCTTATTTGCTAGGAAGTTAGAAGGTAATATAATCTTAAAAAGAGCCAAGATCGATTACATGACGCTTAAGGCTATTGCAAAAATTTACTATATTCTTTTAGCCGTTATCGCCGTTTTATCGGCACTGCATGTTTTAGGGATACCACTTTCCGCAGTGATTGCGTTTGGGGGCGT
This sequence comes from Simkaniaceae bacterium, assembly GCA_021734805.1. Classification (NCBI taxonomy): domain Bacteria; kingdom Pseudomonadati; phylum Chlamydiota; class Chlamydiia; order Parachlamydiales; family Simkaniaceae; species Simkaniaceae bacterium. Next base: position 7,108 of record JAIPIG010000040.1, on the reverse strand, counting down.
TGGAGGTATTGCCGTCGGTTTTGCTGCAAAAGATTTTTTGGCTAATCTCTTTGGTGGATTGATGATTTTTATTGGACGCCCCTTTGTAATTGGGGATTGGGTGAGATCGCCTGACCGCTCGATTGAGGGTATTGTGGAAGAAATGGGCTGGCGACAAGTCAAAATCCGCACACTTGAGAAAAGACCTCTTTATGTTCCGAATTCACTATTTTCTACGATTATTCTAGAAAATGTCAGCCGGATGTTTTGTCGCAAAATCGAATTCGATATTTCGATTCGCTATCAGGATATTAGCAAGGTAAATGCCATTACATCTCAATTTGAAAAATATTTGTTAAGCCGGGAAGATATTGATACAAATCTAATCAATTATGTGAAAATGACCGAATTCGCCGAATCTTGGATTACGATTAAAGTGTCTTGTTTTCCTAAAACGAAAGCGCTTCTCGAATATCTTGCGATTCGACAAGAACTTTTTATCAAAGCAGTTGAAATTGTTGAACAAAATGGTGCTGAATTCGCCTTTAACACCGTTACAGTGATGCAGGGGGATTTATACCGATCATGATTCAACTCTATTTCGATAGAGTTTTAATCGATGCTTCGGTAGTCTCCTTGGTTAAAAATAATTTAATTTTAACGGATAAGGAAAATCATGGCATCTGCTGTAACAACTTCATCGCCTAAATATAACTTGCCCTTAGGTAGACGACTTCTTTTAGATCAGCATCATAGAGGATTGCCAAAAACATCTGAGACTGAGTTGGATGAAAGAGTCAGAAAGATTGTAACAGGCAAAATATCGACTATCGCTGCAAGCATGGATGCCTATCATGATAAAAACCCGGATCATGGGGAAGCTTGCGGTCTGGGCTTGAAAGGAATCAAGCCCCCCATGTACAATGAGACTTTCGAATCGGCGAAAGAAAAATAAGGGATTTGGCCTAGATATGCGCCATAAATTAATAGTTTCTATTAAGAACTGGTCTTATACTCAGTTATTGATTGCAGTCACAGGGGTGGCTTTGGTTGGCGGTTTTGCTCTGACTGCTCATTCGGAATTAAAAAATCCGGACGAGAAAACTGAGGAAAAGGTCGCTCAAGAGGAAAACCCTGATTATTGCGGTATTCAGTGCCTTCTCAATCGATATCCGGAAATTTCTTGGCTTACTCAGGAAGCTTCTATTGCTACGCCACATCAAGGTCTTCATTATTCGACACGGTTTTTTCAAAAAGAAGTTCTTGAATTTGATTGCTTAATGATGGCCATTCATTGTCTTAATATTTTTCTAAATGGAAAGTATGAGGACTATCTCCAATTTGTTTCCCTTCAAGCAAAAGGTAATCAATTGCAGTGGCAAAGTTTTGTCTCTTTGCAAAATCACATATTAGGTGTAATAACCCGTTACCAAAAAATCAATGATGAAGATTTAAGACACGTCTTTGAATATGCATTGATTTTAAATGAGGTTGGAAAAAGTGATGTTCTTTTTCAAAAACTGCGAGAGCTCGGCGAAAATGTTTCCAATCGGGAAGAGGTTGTTCAAGTTGCCTTAAAGAGAGGAGAGGAGGTTTTGCCTTCGTACTCTCAATTGACGATGAATCAAAGACAACTCTTGTCAGAGATTTTTCAATGGAGCGATTTTGATCAGATTATCCGTTTAGAGGGTGGGCCTGATATGTTCACTCAATTAAAAGAATCTAATATGATTAATCAAGACCCACTCGTTTTTGAAATGGGTTTTTTTATTTACACATGCCGGATTGCAGCGATTTTAGGACATATCAATGCTAAATCATCTCTTATCTATAACGAAGATTTGCACCAATGTTTAATGGCCGTGAAAAGTGCTTGTTATTTGCTCAAAGAACAAAATGAAATGGCTGCTTACAATCACTATTTATCAGTCAGAGCTAATTGGTTAGGTCTTGATGCCGGTTCTCCTCTACATCGAGTTTTAACCCGCATAGGGGCGATGCTCATGCTCTATAAACCGGAAGAAGGTAAAATTTTAAAGGAATCGCTCTTAAAACTGCGCGCGGAAGATCTCGCATTGGTTGTCGAAGAATTTAATATGACGCGCAAAGATTTGCGTTATCGTATTCCAACCTGTTTGTCTTCGGTCTTAATTAATTTATCAAATAACACGATCCTGGGAGATATTCAAAAAGAGCGTTTAGAGCAGACAATTAGTATTGGATTGCCCTTTTTAGCGAAGGTCTTACGGTTTCAAAAAGACTCCATTCACAAGAATCAACTCGATCGACAAATCCCACTTAATTTTGATAATATCGCTAAAGTAGCTCAAGATGAGCCTAATCGCTTAAAGGAACAAGAGTTTCATATCGACGATTTAGGCAATGTTACCCTTCCTTAGTCGGTGTGATTATTCATTGACGACTTTGCCGCGGATTTCGGATGTTTTTTCAAATGAGTCTTTGAGTTCTGAAAAGTTTGCAACGAGAAGGCCAAAATCGCTTTTTCTTAAAGCAAGAACGTTTGTTGGTTGTAGGCATTTGACTGTTGCTGAACGCATTTTTTGGTGAACAAGTGCCATTTCTCCAAAGTATTCCCCTTTACCAAGTGTAGCAACTTGTTCTTGCTTGCCACCTTTAGTTTTTAGTACGGCAACTTCTCCATCAGTGATGATATACAAGTAATCTCCTACATCGCCTTCATGAAAAATAATTTCCCCCTTTTCAAAGTGTAGGGGGGTAATTCCTTGAGAAGGTTCGATTTTGAGCTGAACCGCTTCGGGCGGAATGAGCATATCGAGTGTCCAAGAGAGAGCTACTTTAATTTTACGATCAATTCCCGGAAGCTTCATCCAATAAATTGCACGCCATAAAAACCAAGCAAGAAGCCCGGAAAACTTAAATTTACCAAAGAGTTCTGCAACAGCACTGTGATGGCCTAGAGCTCCTAGCATTCCTAAGACCTTAAAATTAAATTCTTTTGTTGGCGTGTTTTCAATCCGTGCAATGATATTCTGAGCAATGACTTTTGCTTCTCGAATAGCAAATTGAGCTGTTGGAGGACAAAAAGAGCCATCCGCTTGCGGAATAAGTGCACAATCTCCAATAGCCCAGATATCTTTTCGGTTTTCAACCTGTAGGCCTCTATCGGTTTTGATTTTCCCTTTGATAGTGGGGAGATTGATTTTATCAAGAAGCGGGTTGGGAGAGGATGGGACAGTTGAAATAATTGTCTTAGCGGGTATGCGATCTCCGTTATCTAGAACGGCTTCTTGTTGAGAGGCGGAGAGCAAGTGGGTGTTAAAAACAATTTCTACGCCACGGTTTTTAAGAAGTTTTTCGGCATAGATCCCTAGGCTTTCACTTAATTCTCTTTCCATCAGGCGCCCTTTACTATGGACTAGAACCACTCGAATCTCATTGGGATCAATGGACTTATATTTTTTTGAGTGTTTGCGAACAAAGTCATTAATTTCAGCGACAACTTCTGTTCCTGAAAAACCACCCCCTCCTACAACAAAAGTCAAAAGTTGTTTTCTTTCTTCGCGATCAGTCGCAATAGCGGCTTGTTCAATTGTATCGATGAGTTGATTGCGAATGTTTAAGGCATCAGCTAGATTTTTAAACCCAAGGGCGTGCTCATGTAGACCTGCCATGCCTCGAAAATCAGTGACATTTCCCAACCCGATGATTAGTTTGTCAAAGGGGAGTGTGTCGGCCGTATGAGAGAATCGAGGGGCGAGGGAAATAATCTTATTGTCAACGTCGATATGTTCGATTTCCCGCACATATAAGTCTGTTTTGGGAAGGAGTTTACGGATGGAGCTCACCGTATCTAATATTCCTACTGAGCCACCCACGACTTCGGCAAGCATGGGTTGATAGACAAAATAGTTCTCTCGATTAATGAGGATCACGCGGTATTCTTCTCTGAGCTTGGGGCTTAGGAATTTTTCAAGGTACATCGCGGTATAAATACCACCAAAACCACCTCCTAATATGACAATATTTTTCATCTTAGCCCTCAATTTTTACAGGCCGAAAAGTCGATCTTTTATTTCATTTTGCTATGCCTTCTTAATATATTATTTAATAATAAATTTTCTATTCTTAATTATAAAACTTTTCAATTTTACATAAGTTTTTATCTATAAATTCATTAGCTGAATGATAGGGTGTGGTGAGCATTTCCTTCTTTTGGGAAAGCAACTCATCATTAGACTCAAATAGATAACGAAAGAGTTGTTTTAACTGATTGATTTTCCCTCTTTCATTCATTTCTTTAGGCATTAATTCTAAATAAGATAGGATGTATTGGGTCGTTAATCCGCTCTCTCTTCCAATTTTATTGGAAGTAGAGTTTAAAGAGTTCGTCGATTGGGCTTCTTTGGAATCAAAATACCACTTGATTTGATGAAAGATCCAAGGGTTTCGAAGAGCTCCACGTCCAATCATCAAGGCATCACATCCCGTTTGTTCAATCATACGTAAAGCATCATTTACGGAAAGAATATCCCCATTCCCAATCACGGGAATAGAGAGAAGCTCCTTTGCCCTTCGTATCAATGACCAGTTAGCGGGGGGAATATAACCCTCTTTCTTTGTTCGAGGGTGTAGGGTGATGAAGGCAGCACCGCTTGCTTGTGCGGCGAGTAAGTTTTCTTCAAAAAGACTAGTGTCATCAAATCCCGAGCGCAATTTGATTGAAATAGGGACGGTTGAGACGTCAACCATAGCCTTGGCGATATCATACAAAAGGTTAGGATCTTTAAGAAGGGATGAGCCGGCGCCTCTTCCCGTTACAATGTTAGACGGGCAGCCGCAATTGAGGTCGACTCGAGGTGCTCCTCGTCGAATGAGTTCTAATGTCATTTTAGACATATGCTCAGGATGACTCCCCATAATTTGAGCCGCTTGAGGAATCGGAGCCGTATCATGAGGGGAGTATTGTTTGACTAAGCTTTCGATGTGGGGATTAGTCGGGACTCTTAGAAATTCTGTGCAGGCTTCATCAAAGCCACCGATTTGAGAGAGCGCTTGCCTGAAATGAGCAGAGGCTACCCCTTCCATCGGCGCTAAAAAAAGCTTTGGGCAGCCGGAAGGGTGCTTATTCAAGGGATGAGAGGGAGTCGTCCTGGGGTTTTGAACAAATCTCTGAGTCAATGACTGCTTTTCTTTTCCAGGCTCCACTAATAAATCTCAAATAGTTAAATAGTGAAGCTACAATACCATAAAAAACCCAAATTGCAAAGGCAAATACAATGCTTTGTTTTGCTATTACAACAATGAAATAAGAGGGGATGAGAAGAAAGAACCAGACGCTGATCGTTCCTGTAATCATAATATAGAATGTGTCTCCTGCTGCGATAAGGATTCCGCTATAGAGCCAGCGAAAATTTTCGACAATGAGATAGAGAGCGACAAAAATCAAACTTGTTTTAATGATAGGTTTATAATAGAGAGCCTCAGGGGTTGTGAGGCGTTGCATAATAGTGAGGTTTTCAGGGGAGGTTCCGTCAGGTAGGAATAAACTAATCATTGGATCGGGGTAGATAATCGTAGTGAGTATAATGAAGATTGAGAAGTAAAAAATAAGTTTTCGGGCAGATTTAGCTAGTTTTTTAAGCTGATCTTGTTTGTTCGCTCCAATGAGGTTGCCGGCAATAGCGGCGACTCCTTTTTCGAGTCCAAAACAGAAGAAAAGAAATAAAATTTCAATGCTCTGACAGACACTGCATACAAAAATATGCTCAGGACTAACCGTTTCCATCATCGAATAAAAAAGAGCCCAAGCCAAAACCTCTAGGCCTGCAAAAATAGCCGGAGGTGTGCCGATTTTAATGCAGCGCTTTAGAAGAGAAAAATCGAAAGTGCAGAGATGGGTGTTGTATGTATCTCGATTTGATTTCCTTAAGAAGAAAAAAAGAATGATGGCGGCTTGAACGGCATACCCCAGACCGGTTGCTATGGCAGCACCCTTAATCCCTAGTGATGGAACAACTCCTTTAATTCCAAAAATTAAAATAGGGTCTAAAAGGACATTAACGAGATTGCCGATGATAGATAGCCATTTGACGATTTGAGCTTTACCTTGACCAACATAAAATGCGGATATGCCGGAAAGTAGTACCGCAAAGGGTCCGGATAGCATCAGCCATTGAAAGTAATCGCGTTGATAAGATTGTTCCGGGGACGAATAGATGAGCTTTGTAATCCAAAGGGCGGAGGATGCAAAAAACAGAATGGAAAAAGTAGCTAGCCAAATCATTTGCCAAATAGGTTTGGCTATTTCTTTGAATCTTTGAGCCCCATTGTATTGAGCGACAAAAACTTCTACAAGTGCAGCAAGCGTCATCCAAGTGAGAATCAAGCTCCAAGCCAGCGTTCCTGAAGTAGCTGCTGCATTGAGTGCGGATTTGTCATAATAAGCGAGAAATAAGCGGTCGACAAAGAGCATTAGGAAAGTGGACATAAAGGAAATCATCAAGGGATAAGAGACCTTCCACACCTGTTTTGTATCGGCTTTAGTAATATCTGACATGTAAATGACTCTAACTTAATTATTTTTTTATTTTATGAGAATTTGCTTTCGGGGGAGATTATTAAAACCGGGAAGGGTTTTTTTTACCCCCTTCCCGGTTTTAATAATCTCCTAGTTCGAGCGTAGGTCGAGCGTCCGAGAGCAAAGACCGAGGCAGGCGGGCCCACTAATTGAGTTGCAAAGTCGAGATAATCCCTAACTGTTAAAAAATCTCTTCCTATTTATGGAGGAGATTTTTTAATGCCTTCCCCTTTCTTTTGTATACTTCAAGTAGGCATTTTTGCGTAAGGTGAGTATCTAAAATCAAATAAATAAAAAAGAGAGTTTTTTAAAGACCAAAAAAAGATATTTTCATAGAGGAAAAGCAAAAAAAAAAGAAATTGTGTTGCGAAATAATTCGGAAATTTCGTATTGTATGGACCATCTTAACGCACAGAGATAGTGCAAAAGATAAAAGCGAAGGTAAGACAAGCCTCGCAAGATATTTTGACAGCTAGAGTGAAGTGATGAAGCAAAGAGTTTGTGGGTTTAAAAAACTTATTAACGTGAGTTTTTAAGCCCTTTAGTCAAAACTTTTATTTTTTATTTTTA